>NZ_JBQQBX010000027.1:0-141330 GCF_052245475.1 Streptomyces sp. 7N604
GGGCGGGGGCGGGGGCGGGGCCACCGGGGGCGCATCCCTACCGCCGAACCCAGCCGGACCCGCCGATCCCCGCCGGACCCCAACGGATCTCGCCGGACCTCCCCGGACCTCCCCGGACCTCCCCGGACCTCCCCGGACCTCCCCGGACCTCCCCGGACCTCCCCGGACCTCCCCGGCTCGCGGCCGGATCCGGACGCGAGCCGGGCGGAATTCTGCGGCCCGGTGGTGCGTTTCCACGAAGTGGACGCACCACGCCGAGGAGTCGCCCGATGTTCCTGAACCGCCACAAGACGCAACTGCCGACCGCCGAGGAGTCCCTGCGCGGCCGCGAGACCCCCGAATTCGCGGTCCCTGAGCGCCACACGGTCCTTGGTAACCCGCTCCTCGGCCCCTACCCCGAGGGCCTCGAGGTGGCGGACTTCGCTCTGGGCTGCTTCTGGGGCGCGGAGCGGAAGTTCTGGCAGACCCCGGGTGTGTGGACCACCCTCGTCGGATACCAGGGCGGGCACACGCCGAACCCCGCATACGAGGAGGTGTGCAGCGGGCTGACCGCTCACACCGAGGCGGTCCGCGTGGTCTTCGACCCGAAGGTCGTCCCGTACGCCGCGCTGCTCAAGCTCTTCTGGGAGTCCCACGACCCCACGCAGGGCTTCCGCCAGGGCAATGACGTGGGCACTCAGTACCGCTCGGCGGTCTACACCCACTCCCCCGAGCAGCAGTCCGCCGCGGAGGCCTCGCGCGACGCGTACCAGCCGGTCCTGACGAAGGAGGGCTACGGCCCGATCACGACGGAGATCCTCCCCGCCGAGGGCCGCACCTTCTATCCGGCCGAGCCCTACCACCAGCAGTACCTGGACAAGAACCCGAACGGCTACTGCGGCATCGGCGGCACCGGCGTCGCCTGCCCCGTGGGAGTGGCACGAGCGGACGGGTGAGGCGCACGCCATCACTCATTCGGAGGACGAGGAGCTGTTTCTGCTGAGTAGGCTGTGCTCAGGGAGCAGGATCTCGCTCATGGGAGAAGCCGTGACCACCTCTGCCTCTGAGGAGCCGCTCATTCCTCAACCGCCCGCCACGGCGACGGCGCTGCGGCAGGCAGTGGCCCAGATCGCGCCTGCGGCTCTTCCTGCCTTCACCCGTGAGCTGGACCAGGCAGCGGACCAGTCCCGACAGGGTTCGGACCTCGCCCCGCTTCAGCGTTTCGTTGCCCAGTGGGCTGCCTACGTGTACATCCAGCGACTTCCCCACCTGGCCCGGCGGCTGCGGCAACTGGAGGACGTTGCGGCCACAGGAGACGCCGAGAAGGTCCGGGAGGCCGCGTCCGAGATCGGCCGCATCCTGGACGATGCCCACGCCGCTATCGCCGCCGCTCAACAGTGAGCCATAGCTGGCGCTGGGAGTACGACCCCGACTACGCACACGTCGCGGGAGGCATTCCGACCGAGATCGTCACCGAGGTTGAGCGTCTCGCCGATCAGCTCGTCGAACTGGCCGACACGGGTGTCGACCTCGCCGACATCGGCAACGGACCACGCCCTGGTGGTCTGCGTCGCATGGACGCGGCCGGCGGCTGGTTCTACTTCCTGGCCGCCCCGAGGAGCCGACTGGTCATCGTCGTCAGAATCGTCCCACCCTTCCGGTCCCTCTAGCTGTTGCAGTCGTCGGAGCGCGATCCAATGTCCCTGTCAGCGCAACGTATCGGGTGCGATCGTCTCAGCTGGTCGAACGGCCTACTTGAGAAGCGGGCGGCGCCACCAGCAGTACCTCGATCGCAATAAAAACGGCTACTGCGGCATCGGCGGAACCGGGGTCTCCTGCCCGATCGGCGTCGCCCCGGCGGGCGGCTGAGCGCGCGCCCCGCTGGACACCGATCCGGCTGTCCTGTGCGGGATTCGTAGTGGATGTGACCTGCGCGGTATCGGTTACGGCATGCCGGTGCATCCTGGCAGAGCAGCTGCCGGTCGGTTCTCTTGGCCGTCGCATGCTGTGACTATGCGCAGCGCGGTCTGCTCGGCGACCCTGGGAATGTGAGCCACCGGACCCACGCGCAGGACTCGCGGCCCCACCCGTCGGCCGGTGCCGCCCACATCGACTACAGCGGCGCGGTCTACGGCTCGCTGCTCGCCGCCTCCGTGGTAGTTGGCGCCGGAACGCTCGGCTCGTTTCCGCGGCTGCAACTCGTTGTGCTGCTGCTCTGCACCGGTGTGGTGTTCTGGGCCGCGCACGTCTTCTCACGCCTCCTCGGAGCCCGGATGGCGCGCCAGCCTCCGAGCCTGGAGGAGTTCCGCCGTGTGTGCGCCGACGAGCGGCCGATCGTCGAGGCGGCCCTGCCACCAGCCGTGGCCGTGGCGATCAGTCCACTCCTCGGACTAGGAGTTCAAGGGACGGCATGGCTAGCACTCGCTGTCGCCCTGGCCGGGCAGGTCGGCTGGGCGACCGTTGCCGCCGTTCGCGCCGGCGCCTCACGTCGTCTGATCCTGGTCGCGGGTGCAGCCAACCTTCTCCTCGGGTTGGTCATCGTGGTCGTCAAGGTCGCGCTCCAGCACTGACGCTCTGCCCCGCGGTCAGCCTGGGCTGGCTGTGGCATTCCGGCGGGCCGCCCCCCGAAGGGCGACGGCCGATTCCTGACTGCGAGCGTCCACAAGACCGTACGGGGGGTGGCACACTCCGTGCGGGTGACTGGACGCCCGCGATGACAGCAAATATCGCTGTTAGAGCCAAATCTATGCTCCCGTGGTCTCTGGTCCCGCTCATCCGCCGTGAGGCCGCGGCGGAAGCTGTGGAGGTGCGACGCGGTGGGGCGCTGGCGGGCTCTGATCATTCTCGGGACGGCCCAGTTCCTGATGGTGCTGGACACCTCGGTGATGAACGTATCGATCAGCCAGCTGGTCGAGGACTTCGACACCGAGGTCACCGCGATCCAGGCCGTCATCACCCTCTACACCCTGGTCATGGCCGCCTTCATGATCACAGGTGGGAAACTCGGCGACATGCTCGGACGCCGCCGCGCGTTCGCCATCGGACTGGTCGTGTACGGCGTAGGGTCCGCACTCACGGCATCGGCCCCGACCCTGTTGGTGCTCACACTCGGCTGGTCGGTGGTCGAGGGGCTCGGCGCGTCACTGGTCCTCCCCTCCCTGGCCGCTCTTGTGGCCGGCGCCTACAGGGGCCGGGACCGGGCTGTCGCCTACGGGGTCATCGGGGGGCTGGCCGGGGCGGGCATCGCGGTGGGTCCGCTGCTCGGCGGATGGGTGACGACGTACCTGACGTGGCGGCTGGTCTTCGCCGCCGAGGTCGTCGTGGTGGTGGTCATCCTCTGCTGCATGGGATGGGTCGAGGAGCACCCGCGAACGGGGCCGCGGATCCGGCTCGACAGCGTCGGCGCCGTACTCTCCGCCCTCGGCCTGGCCCTCGTGGTCCTGGGCGTGCTGCAGAGCAGCTCCTGGGGATGGCTGCGGCCCCGCAACTCCCCGGTCACCGTCTTCGGTTTCTCCCTCACTCTGTTCGTCATCACGGCGGGCGCCGTCGTCCTCTATGTGTTCCGGGCGTGGGAGAGACGGCAGGAGGCTCGAAGGCGAGATCCGCTGGTGCGGTTCTCGCTGTTCGCGATCCCCCCGCTGCGCTCCGGACTGACCATGCTGCTCAGCCAGAACCTCATCCTGCTCGGCCTGTTCTTCACCATCCCCCTGTACCTCCAGGTCGTACAGGGCTTCAACGCGTTCGAGACCGGCCTGCGGCTGCTGCCGGTGTCGATCACCATGCTGCTGTCCGCCATGACCGGCCCCCTCCTCGGCCGGATCGCCTCGCCACGGACGGTGGTGCGGCTTGCTCTACTGGTGCTTTTCGCCGCCATCCTGTGGCTGCTCGCCACCATCGAGCCGAAGATCGACAATGTCCCGTTCGCGCTGGCGATGGCAGTGCTGGGGGTCGGCATGGGCCTGCTCGCCTCGCAGCTCGGAAACGTGACGCAGTCCAGCGTCGGGGAAGCGGACCGCAGCGAGGTGGGCGGCCTGCAGTACACCGCCCAGAACCTGGGCTCTTCCCTCGGCACTGCGCTCATCGGCTCCCTCCTGATCGGCGCCCTGGTGAGCGCGTTCACGAGCCAGATCGAGGACAACCCCACGATCTCGGACGAGGTGCACCAGCAGGTCGGCGTCGCCATCCAAGCCGGGGTCAGCTTCGTCAGCACCGACCAGGTACGAGCCGCCACCGAACGTGCCGCGCTGCCGCCGTCCGAGGCCGACGCGGTCGTGGACGCGTACGCCGACGCCCAGCTCGACGCCCTCAAGGCGGCCATCCTGGCCACCGCAGGCATCACGCTCGCCGGCTTCGCGTTCACCCGCCACCTGCCCACGGAACCGTTGGTCAAGCAGCCGGACACCGCGCCAGCGGCATCCTGACCCGCCAACCGGCAAGGTGAAGGCCGACTTCTACGCAATCCAACACGCCGACACTACCGTCCAGGGCTACGGCACGAGCTCGATCTGGGGCAAGCGATGGTGGCGTCGCGACGATCACCTCTGGGTATCCCTTGCGCCGCTGCGCGACCGTCTGCCATGCGGCTGTTCTGACCCGGCGGATCCAAGGGTGCCAGCAGCCGACTACCGGGAACCATTTAGGCTAGTGAAGGGTCCGCTTCATCTCCCGTGTGGGATGTCGGATGAAGCGGACTCTCGCTCAAGGGCCAGTTCAGCGCTCCCTCTGCGATGCTGAGGCCAGCGTGTCTCCCCTGACAACGCACAGGGCCCATATGACGAAGCCATATATGGCGATCAGGATGATCGACCAAAGCGGGTAGTAAGGCAGGGACAGGAAGCTGGAGATCAGGAGCAGCCCGGCCAATAGAACACCAATGATCCGGGCCCCGAGCGTGGCCTTGAACAGCCCGAAGCCCACTATGACAGCCAGTACTCCGAGTATGAGATGGATCCAGCCCCACCCGCTGACATCGAACTCGAAGACGTAGTCCGGTGTAGTGACGAAGATGTCGTCCTCTGCGATGGCCATGATGCCGCGGAAGACGTTGAGGAGACCGCCGATGATGAGCATCACAGCGGCGAAGGCCACGAGCCCGCTGGCCAATTGTTGGGTTTCGCGGGCCTGACGTCGGGTTGTCGTCGTCATGGTTTTCTCGATTCGCTGATGGGAGCCCTGGCATCAGCGCAGGATTTTCTCCTTGGCCTGCTGGAACTCTGCCCCCGAGATCTCACCTCGCGTCTTGAGCTCCGACAGTTTGGCCAACTCGTCCGCTGCGCTCATGCCACTGGTTCCAGCAACAGTCCTGCGGAGGTATTCCTCGAGCTCCTCCTGCCGTGCCTGTGCGTGCAGTGTTTCGCGCTTCCCCATCTCCTTGCCGCGGGTGATCACGTACACCAGGACGCCGAGGAACGGAACGACGATGACAAAGAGCAGCCAGCCAGCCTTCGCCCAACCGCTCAAGTCATGGTCACGGAATACGTCGGCTATGACTCTGAACAGCAGCATCAGCCAGACCACCCAGAGGAATATCCACATCACGGTCCAGAAGGCGCCCAGCACCGGATAGTCATACGCTAGGAACACATGGCCGTCCATCGCCATCCTCCTGCCACTGTGTGCCTGGGAGTTGGGGTTTCATCGTCCGGCGAGACAGGCAACCTACTTGCACCGAGGTGCGGCTGCGGAGGCTGCGTCCACACCGTGGCAGCATCAAGCCGGAGCGACCGGTTCTGGCATGACCGAGCAAGAACCATTATGTGGTCCTCCCTGTGGGGCGCCTCAGAACCCGGCAACACACCCTCACGCAAACAGACTAGCCCCTAGTGGGGCATAGCGCCCATCGATTGCCCGCGGCGATCCCCCCAGATCAGTAAGACCGGGTCTGCGTGGTGGAGCGTACGAGGACCTACGTTGAGCGCTCGAGCACGGGAGCCGATTGCCTGTGACTGAACCAACACGGTCCGTCATCTATTCCCGATTCGTACCGACCGAAGGCTCCCGTACGGTCTCGTGCACCTGGGTCACCCGGATGCAGCCTGCCCGGTGAACACCCGAGCAGGGGCGACCGAGTCCACGCCCTGCACATGCACGCAGCAAGCCGAAGGGGACGGCTCCCCCGACACAACGGACAGCGGTACCGCCAGGGCAGCAATACCGGCGACAGCAGCCACCAGCAGTACCTGGAGGAGAACCCGAACGGCTACCGCGGCATCGGCGGCACGGGCGTCGAAGGTGTGCTCGACGCGGGCACGGACCCTGCGATGCTCGGCGTTGTCCTCTTCCTCGCCCTTCAGCAGCGGCCGTCCGGGGCGTTTGCGGTGCGGCACCAGCAGGCCGGTGTTGATGTACGCGCCGTCGCCGAGCACCGTGGCGCCCTGGCAGTGCTCGGCCAGGCCGGAAGCCCGCCAGGCCTGCGCGTCCGCGGTGGTGCCGGCACAGGACGCGTCGTGGCGACTACCAGACAGGACGCGGCGTCCACGATGACCTGCACATTTTCCGAGAACCGGCAGTTACGGCTGGAGGCGGCCACCTGCCGGTCGCGGACCAGGATCAGTGTGCCGTCCACGATCCACAACCGCTCCACCGCTATGTGGGGGCGGTCGACCGACTCCAGAGCAAGCAGCGGACCCAGACGCTGAATGACACGGCACACCGTGGCCGGGGAGATCCCGAACAACGGCGCCCACTGCCGCATGGTCAAGTTCGTGCGGTAATAGACAGCGACCAACAGCACCCGCTCGGCCAGCGGCAGACACCACGGACGGCCCCATCCCGTGCCCTCGTCACCGCGTTCCCGCATCACCCGCAGCAGCCGCCCGAACTGCGACACCCGCAGCCATTGAACACCTCAATCCACACCCGCTCAGCCCTCAACTCCCCAGCCATGCAAAAGAAAATGCCCAGCCCACAGCCTTCTGCAACACGGTTTACGGGGTGTCCTCCGCGGGGCGGCCGCACAGCGCGCGTCCTTTGATTGGCTTGGGCAGGGGAGTGTCCTCGACGCCTCCAATACGATTGGCCCACCAGACAGTCAGCTCGCGTACGAAGAACATCCGCGCTCTTCGGTAGCGGTGGAGCTTCTGGAACACCCCTACGGAGTCGCCCCAGTAGGCGTGTTTGGCATCAATGGCCGTGTAATCGTGCCGGATTCCCTTCATCGGCGGGAAGTCGGTGTAGGCCTCGCGCAGTTCGAGTCCTGAGTATGCGGCCAGGGCCCGGAACCCGTCCGGGTAGTAGCGCCAGCAGTCCTGTACATCGTGCACATGGCCGCGTGACGGCGCCGTGATGAATGCCATTCCCCTGGGCTTGAGCACGCGCGCGATCTCCATCATCGTTGCCCAGAAGAACGGGATGTGTTCGAATGCCTGGCCCGAGAGCACAATGTCAGCACTGTTGGACTTCACCGGAATGCGGTACGGCTTGGTCATGACCGCATCCACATTTGGTCCGTCGAGAACATCGACGCCTACATAGTCGATGTCGTGCTGACCGAGCATGTCTTTGTGCGTGACCGTCTGTTTGTCGGACACGCGCGATCCCAGATCCACGACCCGGTGCCGCCGGTTTGTCGGCATGTACTCCTTCACGCAGAGTTCCATCTGCTCGTAGGCAGACCTGTGCATTAGTGTTCCTCTCGATGTGCCCCATCTGAATGGCCATGTCCGATAACGTCACGCGACAGGCAGGGGTCACGAAGAAGACGGGTCTGCTGTGACATCACAGGTGCCTCCGGGCCGAGACACCGCTGCAGCCGCGCGGTGCGTGAGCGAGCTCGCGACCAAGGCTGGTGCACGGCGTTCCGCCGGGATGCGGCTACGGGCTGCGCCTCAGCCTCTTCCGCGTGAGCACGGACATCTATGGCTGCATCGAGATTCGCCAACCGTGCGCCGACAACGACTGGTACGACCAAGAGCCGTGGCGGTACGTCATGGATCTTTCGCCGTTGTACCGCGGCAATGACTACACGGCGTTCGGGCGTCTCTTCGACCGCCATTCGTCAGCAGGCAGAACCGAGTGCCAACCTCAACGTTGAGGTCATCAACCCCGTGCGTGCCCGTCCGCGCTGCACAGCTCGCTGGGGCGACCTTGGCGTCACGCTCCAACTCGACACCTGTTCAGCGTGGCCACCGGCTGCGGCGAGGCAGCCGCGGCAGCAGACCACCCGCCTTCGACCGCGGGGCCTATAAGCGGCGCAACACCGTCGAGCGGTGCATCAATCGCCTCAAGCAGTTGCGCGGCATCGCCACCCGCAACGAGAAGACCGCGGCTATCCACCTGGCCGGACCGCACGTCGCGGGCATCTTCCTCTGTTCTGCCCGGTGATCCCGACGAAACCGCCTAACTGTCCGCCCGATACAGCTCGGAGCGGACCCGTCCGGCGGCCCGCGCGGCGAGCGAAACACAGGTGCCCCGGTCGCGTGCGGCACTCACGATGGCGACCACACCGCCGACACGAACGCCGACGGCGTAGGCCGGGCTTCCGTCGTACTCGTCACCGCCGGTGACCCGCGAGATCTCCAGCAGTGCCTCGTCGCCGAGGTCAGGGATCTCCCGGGCTTCGTGGTGCTCCCGGACGGGGGCGGCTTCCGTGTCGACGGCGACATCGGGGCAGGTCTCGTGGAGCCGGCGCCGGATCTCCAGATAGCGCTCGGTGCGCCCCGCGGGCATCGACACCAGTCGGACGGTGACGATCCGGCCGGCCTCCGCGCCGGGTGCGAGGCGCACGGTTTGCTGGGCGCTCGCCCCCTCAAAGCCGGCCAGCTCCTCGCGCAGGTCGTCCCCGGCCCTGCACTGGCTCCAGTCGCCGCCCCCGTACCGGCCGAAGACCCCCAGATCCGTCCCGGTCACCCGTGCGCGCGTGCCGAACGCCCCGGCGGGCAGGAGTGCGGCCTTCAGTTCGGCTTCCGTGAAGACCCGGTCCGGGGCGGCTGTGCCGTCGACGCCGGGTGCCGTGGAGGGTCCGGCCGGCGGGGCCTCCGACACGGCGGGACGCTGCGGATCCGGTGGCGCCTGCGGGCCGGCGCATCCGGTGACGAGGGCCGTCAGTGCGACGACGTGGCCTGCGATTCCCGCCCGTACGGCCGCTCGCACGGCGCCTCCCCTGGTTCTGCGAACGGTTCGACCGAGACCGTGGGCCAACCCTAGGCCGTCTCCGCGAAGTCCCGCACGGACAGCACGCGACGCCTCACGTCGCTGTCGGCCAGGCCGTAGCCCGCGGCGGGGCCTGTCCGCCCGGGGTCAGGCCAGGAAAGCCCGCAGCTCCGCGGCGAGTTCGCCGGGTAGCTCCTCGGGCAGCCAATGGCCGCCCGGCAGTGGCTTGCCCCGGACGTCGGACGCGCATTCCTTCCAGGTGTCGAGTACGTCGTAGAGGGCTTCCATGGCCCCTTGGGCGCCCCAGAGGGCGAGGACCGGGCAGCGGAGGCCGACGCCGTGATCTGCCGCGTCGTGCTCGAGGTCGATGGTGGCTGCGGCACGGTAGTCCTCGCACATCGCGTGCAAAGTGGCGGGGTCCGTGAAGCAGCGCAGGTACTCGGCGAAGGCCGCCTCGGTGACGGCGGAGGGGACGTGGCCGCGGAACGCCCAGTTGCGCAGGAAGAACTCGGCGTTCCCGGCGAGCAGTGTCTCCGGCAGGGGCGCTGGTTGGATCAGGAAGAACCAGTGGAAGTAGACGCTGGCCAGCTCTTTCGAGATCTCGGCGTAGACCCGGCGGGTCGGGACGATGTCCAGCACGGCCAGCTTCGACACCACGTCTGGATGGTCGAGGGCCATCCGATGGCCGACGCGGCCGCCACGGTCGTGACCGACCACGGCGAAGCGGTCGAACCCGAGCGAGGTCATGACCCCAACCTGGTCACGCGCCATCGCGCGCTTGGAGTGACCTTCGTGGCCCTGGCCGTCGGCGGGCTTGCCGCTGTCGCCGTAGCCGCGTAGGTCGGTGGCGACCACCGTGAAGTGCGGCGCCAGCAGCGGAGCGACGCGATGCCACACGACGTGGGTCTGCGGCCAGCCGTGCAGCAGGAGCAGGGGCGGGCCGCTTCCACCGATCACCCCGTTGATCGTCACACCGGCCGTCTCGCACCGGAACGCCTCGAACCCGGGAAAGAACGGTACGGTCACGCCGTCCACCTCCTTGTGACCGGGCGGCCGGCC
The DNA here is from genome assembly GCF_052245475.1 of Streptomyces sp. 7N604. NCBI lineage: Bacteria > Bacillati > Actinomycetota > Actinomycetes > Kitasatosporales > Streptomycetaceae > Streptomyces > Streptomyces sp. 7N604. The sequence goes on from NZ_JBQQBX010000027.1 coordinate 10,129, forward strand.
CGCCCGCGCCGGTCAGTCGAACAGATCCGGGTCCGAGGCGACGATCTGGTCCCACAGCGGCTGGGCCTGGAACCAGCCCGCACGGTGTGTGCCGATCTGCTCCCGGGTCGCCAGCGCGACGTCGCGGTCGATGTGCTTCGGGGTACCGGCGGCCATGGCGAGCAGCTGGGCCTGGCAGGAACGCTCCATGGTGACGAACCACCAGACCGCTTCCGCGACCGACTGACCGACGGTGAGCAGGCCGTGGTTCTGCAGAACGACCGCCTTGTGGGGGCCAAGTGCCGCTCCGATCCGCTTGCCTTCCTCGAGTTCGCTGACCACGCCCTGGTAGTCCGCGTACAGGCCCTGGTCCTCGAAGAACGCGCAGGCGTCCTGAGTGATCGGAGCGAGCGGAATCCCGAGGCTGGCGAAGGCCTTGCCGTACAGCGAATGTGCGTGCGCGGCGGCGAGCGCGTCCGGACGGGCGGCGTGCACCTGCGAGTGGATGACGAAGGCCGCCCGGTTCACCGGGCGGTCACCGTGCAGTACGGCACCGGCGTGGTCGACCAGGATCAGATCGGACGCCTTGATCTGGTTGAAGCTCATGCCGAAGGGATTGACCCAGAACGCCTGCGGGTTCTCCGGATCGCGCACGGTGATGTGGCCGGCGACGCCTTCGGAGAAGCCGAACTTGCCGAACAGCCGGAAGCCGGCGGCGAGCTGCTCCTTGCGGTACTTCCGCTCCGCCTCGACCGAGGCGAACGTCGGGGGCTTCGGAAACGCGAGACCCTCGGGACTGGGACCGGCAGCCGAAGCCGACTTTTGCACGGTGGTTGTCATGGCGCTTCCCTGAGATCGGTGGACGACCGTCCGGCCTATGGGATACATCGGTGTATCGGATACGCCCGCGTATCCTGACCGAGGTCCCGAGACAACGTCAAGGCGTAGGAAGAAGTGCGATGCCCAGAGGCGCGACGAAGAGACGCCCCCAGACCATGGCGGCACTGCTGAATGCCGCGTTGGAGACGTTCGCTGAGCGGGGGTTCCATGCGGCGACGATCGAGCAGATCTGCGAGCGGGCCGGTTACACGCGGGGCGCCTTCTACTCCAACTTCCGCACCAAGGAGGACCTGTTCTTCGCCCTGTTCGACGCGCACAGCGAACGGGTGATCACGCGGCTGACGGACCTGGTCGAGAAGGCGGGCAGCGACGCGCTGGCGCTCGACCGCTTCACCCAGCTGATGTCACAGGTGGAGCCGAGCGAACGTACCTGGTATCTGGTGACGACCGAGTTCACCCTGTACGCGATCCGCAACCCCGAGGCCGCGCGCGTGCTGGCCGGGCGCGACGCGCGGCTACGCGCAGAGATCTCCCGGCTGCTCCTCGACGTCATCCGCCGCGCCGGCCGCAGGATCGACGTCGACCCCGACCAACTCGCGCGACTGCTCGTCGCGATGCGCGAAGGCGGCCTCGCGCAGAGCTACGTCGAGCCCGATCGGCTACCGCCGGGAGAACTCGAACGGATGTTCCTGCCCACCCTGCTCCTCGGCGTCTCCACCGAACAGGACGGTCGCTGACCGGCCGGGCCCCACCGACGGACAGGGCCGAGCGCACCGCACCGAGCCGGATTGGCGCGACCAGCGGCAGTACGGTCTGGAAGAGCGCGAGGTAACTGAGCCGCGGGCGGACGAGCTTGCCCGTGGCGCCGGGCTCGACGATGGCGTGCCGGTGCTTCCACATGGCCTGGAGGGTGCCGTAGCACCAGCGGTAGCGCTGTTTCCACAGTTGCCGCAATGAGGCCGGCGCCTCGGTCCAGGCGATGGCGGACTCCTCGTAGACGACCCGCCAGCCGGCCCGGCACAGCGCCATGGTGAGGTCGGTGTCCTCGGCGAGGTGTCCTCACTGACGCCGCCGACGCCCAACAGCGCGTGGCGACGGAACGCGCCGATCGCACCCGGCACGGTCGGCATGCATTCGAGGACATCGAACATGCGGCGGTCGAGTAGGAGAGCGCCCTTGTTCAGAGGCCGGTCCGGCGAGTCGGCGGCCACCAGGAGGTAGCCGTCTTCGGCGGCGCGCCGGCCGGCCTCCCAGTCATCGGCGCAGCGGCTGGCCGTGGATGCGGTGTGCGGCAGGCGCGACAGTCGCGTGTGAACGCCCGCAGCGCCCGCGTAAAAGCCTTCTGGGTGAGGGCCGGCTCCAGTCCGGCACGGGCAGAGCGGTGGCGTGGGCGTTGTGCTCCGCGAGCAGCTCGAGCAGGCGGGGAGTCCAGGCTGAGTCGGGCCCGCCGTCGAATGTGAGAGCAACGGTATGAGCACGTATCGGTGAGACCGAGGATCAACAGGAGCCAGTGGGCACGGGGGTCGCGGCGCAACGCATGGCGGGTCAATTACCCGGGCCCTTGCCCGTGGGGCGAGAGCCGTTGCCGCCGCGGTCAGCAACGCCATTCCCCCGTCCGGGCAGGCTGGGCGTACTGGTGGGGGTGCTGGTGGGCGTACTGGTGGAAGCCGGAGTATAGCCATGGAGCTGCGGGCCCCGGCCTCGGCGAGCGGAGAGCGGAGGACCGTCGCTCCCGGCATCCCCTGGCGCTACCTGCCGCACGACTTCCCACCCTGGGCCACGGTGCACGGCTACTTCGCGAAATGGCCCAAGGACGGCGTCCGTCCGCAAGGCCTGGGTGGACGGGCTTCTAGGTGATCCCGAGGCGGTGGAGGAAATCAGCGGCCCAAACGCTCGTTACGACGTCCGGACAGGGGCATCGAGGACCCGTTCGACCAGCGCTGTGTCGCAGTGCTCGACCACTTCTACGAGTTGCCCGTCGGCCACTCGGAAGATGTAGCAGTACGTCTGGTGGTAGGGATCACCGCGCTTGGTGGTGGCGTATCCGCGGGCTTGGACCACGACGCGGTCGTCTTCGGCGATGATGAGGTCCGCATCGCTGCGGTAATCGGTGAGTTGGGCCATGAGAGGCCGCAGCAACTCGTCCAGAGCCACCGACTTCGGTCCCCAGATCCCCGACCATGACCAGTTTCCCGGCACGACCCACCGGAAGTCGTCGGCCATCGCCTCGCTCATCGCGCGCGTGTTTCCACGGGCCATCTCGTCGAAGATGTCCTGGAGCAGCTTCTTGTTCTCCGTAGTACCCATGCGAATGAGGCTAGGCATGCCACACCCATGCCACAAACGACGGTCTGGCATATCTGCTATCAATATCTCGCATGGCTGACTTCACGATTCTGGGCCTGCGCGTGGTCCGCGAGGCAGCCCGCCGCGGCTCGTTCTCAACGGCGGCCGAGCGGCTGGGGTACACACAGTCGGCCGTCTCCCGCCAGATCTCGCTCATGGAGCAGGCAGCCGGCCAGGCGTTGTTCGAACGCCATGCGCGCGGCGTCCAGCCCACCGAAGCGGGCCGCATCATCCTTCGTCATGCCGAAGCGGTCCTTGGTGAGCTCGACGCCGCCCGCCAAGACCTCCAGGACCTCGACGCCCGCCCGCCCGGCCGGTTGAGTGTCGGGGCCTTCTCCACCGCCCTCGCGGCGTTGGTCCCCCGAGCGCTGGCCGCCCTCGCCGAGCAGGAACCGCACACGCAGATACCGTTGCGCGAGGGGATGAGTCCCCGTCTGCTCACCGCTGTCGCGCGAGGACGCCTGGATCTGGCGGTGGTGACCCAGCCCCAGCAGGCACCGGACGGCGTCGAGGTGATCCGCCTTCTGGACGACCCCCTGCTCATCGCGGCCCCGCCGGACCATGCCCTCGCCGGCCGAGCAAGCGTCACGACCGCGATGCTCCGGAACGAACGATGGATCACCGCAAGCACAGAGCCGGGCGCAACACTCCTCGGAGCGTGGAGCGAGGCCTCCTGGCGGCCCGATATCGCCTTCGTCGCGCGCGACTGGGTCGCCAAGCTCGGTCTCGTGGCCGCCGGACTGGGTATCACCGTGGTTCCCGGACTCGCCGTGCCGGCGATCCCCTCGGCCATCGCCGTCATCCGCATCGACCACCCCGCCGCCGTACGCACCACAGCGGTCGCCCAGCGCGCCGGTACCCCGGGCGAGCACCTCCGGCGGACCTTCACCGAGGCGCTCCGCGACGCGGCAGCCGAGCTCTCCGCCCAACTCCGGCACAGATTGAGATAGCGGCAGGACAAGAGGCTGTTGACTCAGCGCTGGGACCGTTGATTTCGTCCACCGCCTCGGGGATCACACCACCTCAGCGAGGACTTCGCCGGACCGCGCTCGTACGGGCCGTGCCGGGCGGCGCGGGCTCGGTTCGGGCGGCCTCGCCCTGCTCAGTAGCCCGGCGCAATACGGCCGACGGCTGTCGGTGAAGCGACCGCCCTTCAGGCGACCTTGGCCAACGCCTGCTCGATGTCTGCCCACAGGTCGTCGGGGTGCTCGATGCCGACGGCGAGTCGGACCGTGCCCTCCCCGATGCCCGCCGCCGCCAGCGCCCCGGCGTCCAGCTGCCGGTGCGAGGTGCTCGCCGGATGCATGACGAAGGTTTTGACGTCGCCGAGCGACGGGCTGAGCGAGGCCACCCGTACGGCCTCGATGAAGGTGCGGCCCGCTTCCCGCCCGCCGGCCGGCTCGAAGGCCAGCACCCCACCACCCGCGGCCAGCAGCCGCCGGGCGGTCGCGTGGTCCGGGTGGCCGGGCAGAGCCGGGTAGCGGACGCGGGAGACGCCGGGGTGGGCGGCCAGCCGCTCGGCGAGGGTGAGGGCGTTGGCGCACTGCCGCTCCATCCGCAGCGCCAGAGTCTGCATGCCGCGCAGGGTCAGCCAGGCCGCGAACGGGTCGGCCGAGGCGCCCTGCTCGACAGCGTGGTCCCGGATGCGCCGATGCAGCTCGGCGGATCGGAAGACGGCCGCCCCGCCGAGGACGTCAGCGTGCCCACCGAGGTATTTCGTCGCCGAGTGGACGACGATGTCGGCGCCGTGCTCCAGGGGTCGGCACAGCATCGGTGAGGCGAAGGTGTTGTCCACGACGCTGGTGACCCCGTGTGCGGTGACCTCGCCGATCAGCGCCGGCAGGTCGGCCACCTGCGTGGTCGGATTGGCGATCGTCTCGAGGTAGAGCAGGCGGGTGCGAGGCCGCAGCGCTTCCCGCACTTCGGCGGGGTCGTCACCGGATACGTAGGTCACCTCCACTCCCCACCGCTCGGCCAGGTCGTTCAGCACGGCGTAGGTACCCCCGTAGAGGCAGCGCTGGGCGATCACATGGTCGCCCGAGCTCAGCACCCCGAGCAGCACGGCGTTGATCGCGCCCATTCCCGAGGCGAAAGCCAGGCCGGCCGTGCCGCCCTCGAGGCCGGCGACGGCGTCCTCCAGCGCCCGCACGGTCGGGTTGCCGAGCCGGCTGTAGAGGAAGGCCGCGTCCGGGTCCTGGAAGGCCGCGGCCATCTGGTCCGCGTCGTCGAACGAGAACACGTGCCCCTGGTAGATCGGAACTCCCAAGGGCCTACTGCCTGTGGGAAGCGGCACGTGCTGGTGAACGGTGCGGGTCTCCGGGTGAAGGCGGTGAAGGTGGTGAAGGCTCATGCCGTTCAGTCTTGCTGTCGGCCGGGTTGCCTCGACAGAGCCAATGAGGGAAATTGGTTTGCTTATGGAGCCAATCGAGTCTCTGGTCGCCATGCTCGGCCGCTGGTCCGCCGGGCGCGGCCCGCTCCACCTTCTTCTCGCCGCCCGTTTCCGCCAGTTGATCGATGAGGGACTGCTGCCGCCCGGGGCCGCTCTGCCCCCGGACCGGACCCTCGCTGCTGCCCTCGCGGTCGGCCGTACGACCGTGGTCACCGCCTACGACACCCTGCGCCAGGAGGGCAGGATCGTACGGCGCCAGGGCAGCGGCACACAGGTCGCCGCCGCCGCGCTCGCTCCGGAACCGCGGGCGACGGGAACGTCCAACCCGCTCTTCCTGCACCTGCTGGAACAGCCCGACGACGTCATCCTGCTCAGCTGCGCCGCTCCAGACGGCCCTCCTGAGGAGCTGGCGCGGGCCTACGCGTCGATCACCCTCCCCACGAGGGACCTGGGCTACCACCCCGCCGGCCTCGCTGTGCTGCGGGAGGCACTCGCCGCCCGGTACACCGCGCGGGGCATAGCCACGACACCCGGGCAGATCCTCGTCACGACGGGCGCGCAGCAGGCCCTGTCGCTGCTGACCAGACTGCTGGTGGCACCCGGCGACCCGGTACTCGTCGAGGCCCCTACGTATCCGGGTGCCCTGGATCTGCTCCGGGAGGCCGCCGCGGCGCTGCACCCCATCCCCGTAGGACCGGACGGCGTGGACGTCGACGCCGCGATCCGGGCCATGACGGAGCACCGGCCCGTGCTGTCGTACGTGATCGCCTCCTACCAGAATCCGACAGGCGCCGTGCTGCCTCCGCTGGCTGCACGCCGGCTCGTGGCGGCGGCCGCCGAACTCGGCCTGCCGCTCGTCGACGACGAGGTGCTCGCCGACTTGACGTTCTCGGACGACCCCGGCGCCGTGCCGCGCCCGTTGGCCGCGTTCGGTGACGCCGGCGATGTGATCAGCGTGGGGTCGCTGAGCAAGGTGGTCTGGGGCGGGCTGCGCGTCGGATGGGTCCGCGGACCTGTCCCGCTGATCTCCCGGCTCGCCCGGCTCAAGGCGATCCACGACCTCGGCACGGACGTGCCGGCCCAGTTGGCGGCAGTTCATCTGGTGTCCGGTTTCGAGGAGCTGCGCGAGCGGAGGGCCGAGCAGCTGCGGCTGTGCCACGACCACCTGAGGGCCGAGCTCGCCCGTCGGCTGCCCTCCTGGAGGTGTCCGCCCGCCGCCGGAGGCCAGACCCTCTGGGTAGAGCTTCCCCACGGTGACGGCGTCTCGTTCGCCCAAATCGCCATGCGGCATGGTGTGGCCGTGCTGCCGGGCGCGACCGTGGATGCCCTCGGCGGCAGCCGTCCATATCTGCGGCTGCACTTCGCCACCTCAACCGACCTGCTGACCGAGGCCGTCCGCCGTCTGGCCGCAGCGTGGCAGGCCTTCGACGGCACGGCGCCTACGGCACCTGCGGCTCCCGCGGCCCTGCATGGGATCGTGGTCTAGAGGCGGCGGCCCTCCAACTCCCCGCCGGTGCAGGGGAGTTCAGACCGGAGCCACCAGACCTTGATCACGCTGGGTAACGGCGGTCCCGAATAGGCGTTCACCCGCCTGAGTTGCACCTTTTGTGATCTTTCAGGGGTGCGCTTAGCGTCGAGATGCAAGCGCCATCGAGGGATGGCCTGTTCAAGGAGGGACGCCATGCGTACCCAGGAAACGACCCGTCCGTTCGGCATCGGCCTCGCTGCCCCGGTTGAAGACGCAGCGGTCATGGAGCTCACGGTCCGGCAGGAATCGGCCGTGAGCGACGCCCCGCAGTACACCCCGGAGGCAGCGCAAGCCTTTGCGATGCTGCTGTCGCCCAAGGAGCCCAAGGAGCGCAAGGACAAGTAGCAGAAGACCTGTCCCGAGTTCCCAGCAACAACGCTCAATCGAACCGCCCTCGGAATGACAACAGGCCCCGCCCGTGGTGCAGTTGGTGGAGGTGAACAAGCGGATGCCAGTCACCGGCACCGCGCCGCGCGCGGAGTACGCGGAGGCGGTTGAGGAGCTCGCAAGCCGTGTCCTCGGTGCCCTTGAGGGTGCCGAGGACACGGGCCTGCTGGCCGGTTTTCTGCGGAACGCGGACGACATCAAGGCGGCGCTGGCCGCCGTACGGGCACTCGGGGCCGATGCGCTCGCGCCGTACGTCCTGAGGGGTGTGCCGGTCGGCGCGGAGGAGGCCGACGCGGTGGCGGAGGCGCATCGCCTGTTCCCCCTCGTAGGGGCCGGCCCGGCCGACGCCCTGGTCATGGCGTGGCGCGACTGGGCCACCGCCCGGGTGCTGGCCTCGTCCGGCCGGCCCGTCCTCGATGCGCCGCAGCCCGGCGACACGTTGGAAGAGCCCGGCGGCGAGGACGGCACCGGCTGGCAGAGCTGGTCCGTACGGATGGCGCAGCTGGCACCGCTCGCCCTGCCCGGGCCGGACGGGCCCCGCAAACCCGGCCAGCCCGGCCAGCCCGGCCAGCCCGGCCAGCCCAGCAAGCCGAGGCAGCCGAGCAAGCCGGGTCAGCCCAACGCGCTTGCCGCGCTTGACAGCCCGGTGCACAAGGCCGCGCGCCGCCACGTACGCGCCCTCGCCCGCGGCGCCGCGCGCTCGATGCTGCGCCGCGACCCCGCCACCGCGGCCGGGCTCGCGCGCTGGCTGGCGCTGGTTCGGATCAGCGGGGCCGGAAGCCCGCTGGACCCGGCACCCCTGCTCGACCATGTGCTGCTGTTCCGCCCCGGCGACGCGCGTACGGCACTGGACGTGACGATCGGTCAGTGGATGCTGCGGAGGGCGGGCCGATGAGTGCGCCGGTGACGACGACGGCCCACCAGGTGGCCACCCGGGCCTTCGACTGGCTCCGGCGGTCCGAGACGTACGGCGGCCTGCCCGCCGACAGCACCGCCGACCTGGCCGACCCCAACAGCGACTACAAACCGCTGGCGGAGACGGCCCTGGCCTGCTCCCTGATCCTGCGCGAGGGAGTCGCGGGCCCCCGAGAGGCCCGGACCGCCCGCATGTTGCTCGACTTCGCGTGGCAACAGCTGCGCGAGGGAGACCTGCTGTACGAGAGGCAGCTGCGGCACACGCTGATGACCGATCCGCTGGAGGTCTACGCGCACTTCGTACGGGCCGGTTACCGCCACCGGCGCTTGGAGCGGCTCCTTGAGCATCTGAACGGCCTCCGCTCCCGCCACGCCGCCGAGATGATGCCCAACCGCCGCCTCGCCGTCGCCAACGCGACTCGCATCGCCGGGTTCGCGACCGAGCAGGAGCAGGACTGGGATGCCCTCACCGCCGGCACCTGGCTCGGCCGCGCGCCCGAGCCGTGGGCCATCGACTGGATGACCGCGTACTGCCTCACCCACACCGTCTTCCACATCACCGACTGGGGTGCGCGGCCCGAGGCTCTGCCGCCCAACCTCCAGTCCTATCTGGCCACTTGGCTGCCGGTCTGGACGGACATCTGGAAGGAGGTCGCGCAGTGGGACCTCGTGACGGAGCTGCTGATCGTCGGCGCCTGCCTGGAGGAGCCGTACTGCGACCCCGTGGTCTGGGCGGAGATCGCCGCGGAACAGCACCCGGACGGCATGCTGCCGCGCGACGCGGACCCGGTGTCCGGCGATCCGGCCGAGGCGTTCAAGACCCACCAGCACACCACGGTCGTAGCGGCGGTCGCGGGCACCCTGACGCTGTCCCGCACGCTCGGCGCGCCCGCGCCCGCGCCTGCCACCGTACGGTCGTGACCAGGTGATCATCGGTACGCGGAAGGCGCGGGCGCTGACGGGGCCGCCTCCCGCCGCGGACCCCGCCGACCGCACGGACCCGAGCCGTACGGAGCTGTGGTCCGCGGACCTGACCCCCGCGGACCCGAGCCGTACGGACACGAGCACCACGGACCTGCAGGGACGGCTCGCGGCTCTGACCGGCGCCGTACCCCACGGCACGGCCGTCGTCGCCGCGGCCATCAGCGGCCCCGAGCAGGCGCTGTTCTGCCACGGCAGCACCGGCCACGGCCCAGGTGTCAGGGCGGTCGGGCCGGACACCCGTTTCGAGATCGGCTCGCTCACCAAGACGTTCACCGCGCTGCTGCTCGCCGACATGGCCGCGCGCGGCGAAGTACGCCTCGACGACCCGATCACCGCCCACTTGCCCCCCGGCGCGGCGCCCCGCCACCCCTCCGCCCGGCGCATCACCCTGCTGCACCTGGCCACGCACACCTCGGGCCTGCCGCGGCTCCCCGCCAACCTCTACCCCGTAGCCCTCCCCCGCTGGGGCACCAACCCGTACGCGGGCTACTCCCCCGAGCAACTGCTCCGCGCCATCGCGCACGCCCGGCCCCGCAGCCGCCCCGGCAGGCGGGTGCACTACTCCAACTTCGGCGTCGGCCTGCTCGGACGCCTCCTCGCCGAGGCGGCCGGGGACACGTACGAGCACCTGATCGCCGACCGCGTCTGCGCTCCCCTCGGCATGACCGCCACAGCCACGGCCGCTGCCCCGGCCGCGGACCGCGCGACAGGGCACCGCCGCCGCGGCGAGCCCGTGCCGACGTGGCGGATCCCCGGCCTTCCCGGGGCGGGCTGTCTCGCCTCGAGCGCCGCCGACCTGCTGCGCTACCTCGACGCCCACCTCCACCCCGACCGGGCCCCCACCACAGCCGCCGCCTCGTCCCTCGCCGCTGCCCTGCACGACGTACGCCGCCCCCGCCTGGCCGTCCCGCGCACCGGCGACCGGCTCTGCCTGGTCTGGAACCTGCGCTCCTTCCCCGGGCGGGGCCCCCGCCCCGGTTACGACCTGCTGTTCCACTCCGGCGGTACGTGCGGCTTCACCGCGTTCGCGGGCTTCTCCCCGCAGGCGGGTGTCGCCCTGGCCGCGGTGGCCGGCACCGCCCCCAGCCTGCGCGGCACCTTCGTCCAGGCCGCGTACCGCCGGCTGGGGTCCCTGGTCCGCGAGCGGACTGCCTGATCCACTGATCCAGTTGCTTCCCGGGCCCGTCGGGTGTGCCCTGGTGTGAGAAGGGTGGAGAGAGGAGTCCGCCATGTCCGCATCCGCTCAGCCCGGCATACCCACGAAACCCACGGCCCCCGCCCTGCCCGGACGTCGCCGTCACGGGAGGGCGTTCGTGGCCGTCCCGCTGCTGCTGGGAATCGCCTACGGCCTCTACGCCGCCTTCCTCACCAGCAACAACGGCGCGTCCAACACCCGCATCATGCTGGACTCGTTCGTGGGCGGCGCCGTGGTCGCCGTGCTCTCGTTCCTCATCGCGGCCGCGCAGACCCGGCTGCCACGGGAGCGCCGAGCGGCCGCGTACGGAGGGCTCTTCGGCATCGCGATGGGCTACCTGCTCAGCCTCAGCGGTGAAACGTGGCTGAAGGCAGGATTCCTCGGGCTGATCCTGGGCCTGTCGATGGGGCTGATCGTCTTCTACGTCCGCTACACGCACGAGACCTGACGGGCCGACAGGAGGGGAAAATCTGTTTGGGGAGTTCGGGGAACTGCCCGCGGTCCCCGGCTCGCCATGCGCGAGGATGGCGGCATGACTCAGCCGTTCACCGTTCGGATCACCGTCCGTGGCTACGAGACGGACTCACAGGGGCACCTCAACACCAGCGTGTATACGCAGTACGCGGAGCACGCCCGCTGGAGCCTCGTCCAGGCCGCCGGAATCCGGCAGAGCGAGCTGGTCGAGAAGGGCGTGGGACCGGTCAACCTGGAGAGCACGATCAAGTTCCACCGCGAGCTGCGCGCGGGCGACGAGGTCGAGGTGTCCTGCGCGTTCGTGTGGGGCGAAGGCAAGACGTTCCGGGTCGAGCAGTCCTTCCGCCGCGGCGACGAGCTGGTCGCGGAGCTCAGCAGCGTCGGCGGGATCATGGACCTCCGGGAGCGGCGGCTGGTGCCCGACCCGCGCGCCGCCTTCCGTGAGTTCGCCTCCGACCCGGCGGTCCTCGGCCTCTGACGAGCCCACCGCCTCTGACGGGTCGGCCACCTCTGACGGCCGGCCACCTCTGACGGTCCGGCCGCCCCGCACGCAGCGTGCGGCCGGGACTCGCGGAAACGGCCACCGTCCCGGGCGGAGCACAGTACGTTCCGGACATGACATTCGCAGCGGACACGTTCAGCGCGGTCGTACGGCTCGGCGGCCGGTTCATGACCGCTCCGGACATGACGGCGCGGGGAGCGGAGTTGGGCCTGGCCGACCGGCTGCTGTACTTCCGCGGGAGGGCCGGCGTGCTCGGCACGGCCCCGCCCGTCGTCGTCACCCAGGTGCTCGGGATCTTCCCGGCCTGGATCATCGACTACACCTGGGAGAACAGCGCGGGCGTCACCCCGGAGCAGGCCGTGACGGCGTACGCGCAGGGGTGCTGGGACTGGGGCCGGAACCACCTCACCGGCACGCCGGAAGCGGTCCGTACCGCTCGGCTCGCGCACCGGGTGGTGGACGCCGCGGACGGGAGCGCGCTGCCGCTGTTCACGGGCTGGCGGGCGGCCAGGCGCCCGTACGACACGGACGGCCCCGCCGCTCTCGCGCACGCGCTCATGCTGCTGCGCGAGTTGCGCGGCGGGCTGCACTTCGGGGCGCTGCGGGCCTGCGGGCTGGGCGTCACGGAGGCGGTCGTCGCCGACCCGGGCGGCGGGCGTGCGCGGCTTCTGCGCACGGCCTGGCCCGAGGAGGAGGCGGATGCCCTCGTGGCGCGGGCGGGAAAAATCCCGGATCTGACGGAGCGGTGGCGGCGCGCGGAGCGGCTCACGGAGGACGCGTTCGACCGGGCGGTCGCGGCGACGCTGCCGGAGACGGAGCTCGTCGAACTGCGGGAGCGGCTGGTCGCCCTCGGGTGACCAGCCGCTCCCTCCTGCGGGCTGAGGCGTTCCGGCAGCCCTACTTGCCCAGGTAGGCGTTGTAGAGCGTCTGCGACAGGGTGTTGCCCTGCTTGTCGGTGACATTGGCCCGGAAGGAGATGCCCTTCCCGGCCTTCGGGTTCTTCACCGTCACCTTGCCGCCGCTCACCTTGACCTTCCGCCAGTGCGCGCCGCCGTCGTACGACACGTACACGGCCAGCGACTCGAGGTTCCGGCCGGCGGCCGAGCCCTGGACCGCGACCGGGACGGCGGCCGTCGCTCCGGCCTTGGCGGTGCTGTCCGCCGCCAGCGCCGGGGTGAAGCGGACCGCCGAGGCGGGGAGCTGGGTCTGCTCGCTCGTCTTCCTCGAGGTGAACGTCCAGCTCGCGGTCAGCTTGGTGGTCACCGCGGCGACCTTGCTCCGGGTGACCGAGGTGGTGAGCTTGTAGCGGGCCTTGCCCGCCGGCACCCGGAAGGCTTTCTCGCCGGTCAGCGGGTCGTCATGGGTGCCGACCTTGGTGCCGTTCCGGTAGAGGGTGGTGACCGCCTTGTCGTACGCCGAGCCGCCGACGTGGCCCTTGCCGTCCGCGTGCACCGGCAGGTAGCCGGACAGGCTGTTGCCCTCGCGGAAGATGCCGTACTCCTTGCTCACCTTCGGCCCGAAGACGCCGACGTTGAAGACCTTCTCGTAGCTCTTCCCCGCCTTGTACGGCTTGGCGCCGATCGAGTAGGCCACCTCGGGCGCCCAGGGGTCGGGGCCGTCCTGCTCGAAGTCGAAGGCCCACTCCACGCCGGCCGCGTTGACGTACGAGGTCCTGGTGCCCGGCAGCTTGACCGGGGCCGAGTACGCGGAGCTGCCGAAGCTCCCAGGGATGTAGCCCCAGGCCCACAGGCGGCCGGTCTTGTTCCTGACCGAGGCGCCCAGCTTCCCGGTGATCTTGGCGAGTTCGCTCTTCTCGGCGTGCTTGGTGTAGCCGGTCGCGAGCTTGCTCACCGTGCCCCCGTACGCCAGGTCGTACTGGGCGGCCGCGCTGGTCCAGGTACCGGTCCACTGCTGGAACAGCTCACCGGCCGCTGGCTTGGGGCCGAGGTGCGCGGTGCGGAAGCCCTGGTAGGAGTCGAGCCACCAGCCGTAGCCGTATCCGCCGTCCCCGGTCTGGACCGAGAAGTCGGGCGAGGCGTTCTTCGGCTTCGCCGCGCTGTCCGGGACCCTGATGTCGACCGGCTTCGCGGTCCGGGCGTCGACCGTCACCGTGGTGTCCTTGGTGATGTCGAGCCTGGGCTGGTTGATCCAGTCGATCCCCTTGGTCGCGTCCTCCTCGTCGACGAGAACGCTGGAGCTGAGGATGTAACGGCCCTTGGGGACGCGGATCGTGGCGGTGCCGCTCTCGTCGTACGGCGCGAAGAACTTCCCGGCGCCCAGGCCGCTGACGCCGTCCACGGTGGTTCCGTAGATCTTGGTCGGCTTGCCGTCGCGCCCCAGGTGCCTGACCGTCAGGTCGTACGACTCGACCTCGCGGTCCACCGCGGCCGCCGTGCGGACGGTCTGCCCGCCGCCGGTCGCCGTGATCACCGCGCCGTACGCCCCGTCGAGCGTCCCGCCGAGCCGGGTGTCCACGGTGGCCGACACCGTGCCCTCGGCCTTCGGCTCGAGGGTGAGCTGCTTCGTGTCGATGCCGAACATCCCGGCGGGCGCGGGCTTTCCGTCCGGTCCCGTGCCCTGGACGGCGAGGTCGAGGGTGACCGGCTCGGTGCCGAGGTTGCGGTAGGTGACGGCCTTCGTCACCGGCTTGTCGTCGGTGTGCGGCCATGCCTGGGTGCCGAAGCTCACCGACACCGGCTCGGCGACGACGGTCTGCTTGATGGCCGCGGAGACGTCGACCCGTCCGGACCCCTGCTGGAAGGGGGTGTAGTCACCGGGCTTGGTGGAGCCGGTGAGCGCGGACTTGAGCTGTGCGCCGGTCCAGTCGGGGTGCTGCTGGGCGAGGATCGCCGCGGCGCCCGCGACGTGCGGGGTGGCCATGGACGTACCGGAGATGGCGACATAGCCGTCCGCGACCGGCGTGCCCTCCTCGGCGACGATGCTGCCGGGGGCGGCAGCGGCGCCGATGCCCACGCCGGGCGCGGTCAGATCGGGCTTGACGGCTCCGTCCCCGACGCGCGGCCCTGTGCTGGAGAAGGAAGCGAGCTTGTCCTCCTTGTCGACGGCGCCGACGGTGAGCGCGGCGTCCGCGCTGCCCGGCGAGCCGACGGTGCCGGGGCCGAAGTCGCCCTCGTTGCCCGCCGCGATGACGAACAGCGTGCCCTTCTCGGCGGAGATCCGGTTGACGGCCTCCTCGAGCGGGTCGACGCCCGGGGAGTCCGGGCCGCCGAGGCTGAGGTTGACGATGTCGGCGCCTTCCGCGGCGGCCCACTCGAGGCCCGCGATGATGCCCGAGTCCTCGCCGGAGCCCTCGTCGTTGAGAACCTTTCCGTCCAGCAGCCGTGCGCCCGGCGCGACGCCCTTGTACTTGCCGCCCGACTTGGCGCCCGTACCCGCCGAGATGGAGGCGACGTGCGTGCCGTGGCCGTAGCGGTCCTTGCTGTCGGCCGCGTCCGAGAAGTTCTTCTCGGCGATCTCCTGGCCCGCCAGGTCCGGGTGGGTCTGGTCGACACCGGTGTCCAGGACGGCGATCTTCGCGCCCTTGCCGTCGAATCCGGCCTTCCATGCCTCGGGCGCGCCGATCTGCGGCACGCTCTTGTCGAGGCTGGCCCGGTGGATGGCGTCGAGCCAGACCGCGCCGACGCCGGAGGCGGCCGTACGGAATCCGGCGGCGCCTTGCGGCTCGCTGGTCAGCGCGTCCCAGGCCGCGGAGGCGGCCTCCCCCTGCCCGGTCCGCACGGCCTCGGCGCCCAGCTTCGGGAAGCTGCGGCGCACGTCGGTGCCTCCGGCGGCGCGCAGTTCGGACTTGGCGGCGGGGCGGGAGCCCTTGTAGGTGACGATGAGCCGCAGGCCCTCGCGGTGGGCCTTGCGGTACTCGGGGCGGCTGAGCAGGCCGACGTCGAACAGCCGCTGGTCGACCCGCCCTTCGCGGATCAGCTTCTGGGCGTCCCGCGGCACGACGTACGCGTGCTTGCCGGAGCGCTGGACCTGTACGGGTATGTGCTCGCGCCCCTCGGCGCGCTGGATGCCGACCGGGCGGCCCTTGGCGTCGACGGCGACCCGGTCGCCGGTGAGGAGGGTGACCCAGTGCTTGGCCGGGCCGCCCTTGCTCGGGGCGGACGACGCCGACGGGGCCGTGGTCGCGGCCCGCTCTCCGGCCACTGACGGCGAGGCGGTCAGTCCCGCCGTCATCGCGATGGCCGCGGCCATGGCGATCGTGGTTGCTCCGGCCGTTTTGAGTTGTCTGTGCAACTTTCCCCCTGGTGAGTTCAGTTCACCGTTACGGAAGCCCTCGGGCCCCTGCACACGGAGTATGCAGGGGGTGGTACACCAGTTCAACCGTGGGGTTTCCATGGGGAATTGGGGTATATGGCTCCGCTTGGCGGCTTCACGTGCGGGCTTGCATGCCGGGTCTCATGCGGGCTTGGTGCACGGGCCTCATCCGGAGCCTCATGCGGGCGAACGGCCGGGGACCGTCACCCCGCCCTGGTGGATGGTCGCGAGGCGCGGCGAACGGCGGGCGACCGCGCTGTCGTGCGTGACCATGATGAAGGTCAGCCCGTGCTCCTTCCACAGGCCCTCCAGCAGGTCACGATGAGAGCCGCCTGAGAAACGCGACGGCGGCGCTACGCGCCCCCTTCCGGGGGTACGTACCGCCGCCGTACGGAGATCCGCAGCCCGTGGCGCTACGGGCCGGCGTCAGGCACCGGTCGCGCTGCCCGCGACCCACTCGCTCCACGGCAGGTTCCAGCCGTTGAGGCCGTTGTCCGGAGCGATGGTCTTGTCCTCGGAGTTCTTGACCACCACGACATCGCCGATGAGCGTGTTGTCGTAGAACCACGCGCCGGGCTGCTTGGGGTCCTTCGCGCCCTTGACGTCGTTCAAGCCGACGCAGCCGTGGCTGGTGTTGGCGCTGCCGAAGATCGAGTCGGCGCCCCAGTAGTTGCCGTGAATGAAGGTGCCGGACGAGGACAGCCGCATCGCGTGCGGCACGTCCTTGATGTCGTACTCGCCCTTGCCGTTCTTCTTCTTGAAGCCGACGGTGGAACCGTTCATCCGGGTCTCCTTGAACTTCTCGGAGATCACCATCTGGCCGTTGTACGTCGGGTTCTCGGGGCTGCCCGCGGAGATCGGGACAGTCTTGATCGTCTTGCCGTCGCGGACCACAGTCATCTGCTTGGTCTTGGTGTCGACCGTGCTCACCTGGCTACGGCCGATCGTGAAGGTGACGGTCTTCTCCTGGACGCCCTGCACGCCCGGCGCGCCCTCGACGCCGTCGAGGGCGAGTTTCAGCGTCACCGTGGACCCGGCCTGCCAGTACTCCTCGGGGCGGAAGTCCAGGCGGTTGCCGTTGAACCAGTGGCCGACGACCTCCTGGCCGCTGCTCGAGGTGACCGTGATGCCGGACTGGACGTCGGCCTTGTTGGTGATCGCCTTGTCGAAGTTGATCGACACCGGCATGCCGACACCCACGGTCGAGCCGTCCTCGGGCGTGAAGTTCCCGATGAAGCTGTTGGCCGGGGAGACGGTCGTGATGGTGGAGTTCTCGTTGGCCTCGCGGCCCTTGGCGTCCTTCGCCTCAGCGGTGATCTTGTACTTGGTGGACCGCTCCAGCTGGGCGTCCGGCTTCCAGGACGCGCCGTCCGGGGAGATCGTGCCCGCGACCTCGGCGCCGGTCTCGACGGCCGTCATGGTGACCTTGGTGAGCTTGCCGCCCGCCACTTTGACCTTGACGTCGCTGTTGATGCCGGCGTTGTCGGCGCCGTCCTTAGGCGTGATCGCTATTCGAGCGTCGGAAGCGTCCTTGGCGGCCGCCTCGTCGACCTGCGCCTGCGACTTGGCCTGGCCGCCGTTTCCGCTGCCATTGCCGCTGTCGTCACCGCCACAGGCCGTGAGCGTCAGTGCACCGCCGAGCAGCACGGCCGTCAGAGCCAGCGCCCTGCGGTGCTTACCGTCCGTCATCACACGCTTCTCCATCGCTATGGTTTCCCCTGAATCCCCGATCCGGGCCACGGGTGCAGATGTCCCGGTCACCCGAGAAGAACACGAATTCCTATTCGTCCGGTTCCCTCACAGCTGGAAATGTGGGGAACACCACGTTCGGCGCGGGAACACCCCCGGGCCGTGCGGGGCGCCCTGGGTCTCCGGCTCGCCTGGCTCACGCCCTCCCGGCGCCGCCTTCCCCATTCGGGCGGTCTTCATCCTCACGGATGAAGCGGGATCCGTCGAGGTCCCCGCTCACATCCTCCGCGCATTCTGCTCGCCACCCCCTCCGACCTGGTCGTTTTCATCCGCGCTCCCGTCCTCGTCCATGTCCTCGCCGTCGCCCATGTCCTCGTCCATGTCCTCGTCGTCGAGGCCGAGGTCCCATTCCGCGGAGGTCGGGTCGTACTCGATCTGCTCACTGCTCCAGGACGCCTGCGCCAGCTCGACCCCGGGGACGCCGCCCACCAGGTCGAACGGATCGACGAGATAGGCCAGCGCCTCCGCGTCGTCCTCCTGGACCGCCGCCCTGGCGTGGCCGCGCTCGTCCTCCGGCATGAACTCGTCGGAGTCGATGTGGCCGAGGGCCGCACCGGTGAGGTCGGCTGGGCCGATGACCTCGAGGACCAGTTCCACCCGAAGCCGTACGAATCGTGATGTCTCAGCAGTAGTCATGCGCGGAGCGTAAGGGGCCCGCGGACCGAGACTTTCCCGCGACCCGCGGCACTTACTAACATCAGCCCGGACGGCCAAGTCTCCTATGCCACAAGGGGGTCCGTTCCGTGTCCGCACGCCGCCCGCTGCTGACCGCCACCGCCGCGGGTTCACTGCTCTTCGCGCTGTGGTTCGTGCCTTCGGCGAACGCGACGGTCGAGCGGCGCACGGCGGACGCGCGCAGCGAGTCCCCGGGCTCCGCCGCCGCTCCGTCCGAACCCCAGAACGGCGCGAAGGACCTTTCCAAGGACCTCTCCCTCGCCGACACCGGCAGCGTGGACACCACGCCGTATCTCGTGGGCGGGACGCTCTTCCTCGGCTTCGGCGCGGCGATGGTCGCGTACGCGGCGCGGCGCGCCGGTACGAGCGCGCTCTGACCCGTAGCGGGGCGGTACGGGGCCGGGCTGTGCGCCGACCCCGTATCGCCGCCGTGTCGCGATCCCTGGGACCTCAGGCCAGCGGGCCCGTCACCGGCTCCACGGCCCGCACGAGCCCCCCGGACCGTACGAAGGAATCCGCCGCCGCGAGGTCCGGCGCCAGGTAGCGGTCGCCGCCCGGCCCCTGGACGCCCGCCTCGCGCACGGCCGTCAGCACCGCCCGCGTCGCCGGGGCCGGGACGAGCCCCTCGCGCAGCTCGATCGCGCGGGTCGCGGCGACCAGCTCGACGGCGATGACGCGGCCGAGGTTCTCGACGGAGTGGCGCAGCTTGCGCGCCGCGGACCAGCCCATCGAGACGTGGTCCTCCTGCATCGCGGAGGACGGGATCGAGTCCACCGAGGCGGGTACGGCCAGCCGCTTCATCTCGCTGACCAGGGCTGCCTGCGTGTACTGGGCGATCATCAGGCCGGAGTCGACGCCGGGGTCGTCCGCGAGGAAGGGCGGCAGCCCGTGCGAGCGGTTCTTGTCGAGCAGCCGGTCGGTGCGGCGCTCGGCGATCGACGCGAGGTCGGCCGCGGCGACGGCGAGGAAGTCCAGGACGTACGCGACGGGCGCGCCGTGGAAGTTGCCGTTGGACTCGACCCGGCCGTCGGGGAGGACGACGGGGTTGTCCACGGCGGCGGCGAGCTCGCGGTCGGCGACCACGCGCGCGTGAGCGAGGGTGTCCCGGCCCGCGCCCGCGACCTGCGGGGCGCAGCGCACGGAGTACGCGTCCTGGACGCGCGGCGCATCGTCCTGGTGATGGCCGGTCAGGCCGGAATCGGCAAGGACTTTGAGCATGTTGGCGGCGCTGGCCGCCTGGCCCGGGTGCGGACGGATGGCGTGCAGCTCGGGCGCGAGCACCTTCTCCGTGCCGAGCAGGGCCTCGAGGGAGAGCGCGGCCGTGATGTCGGCCGCGGTGAACAGCCGCGCGAGGTCGGCGCAGGCCATGACCAGCATGCCGAGCATGCCGTCGGTGCCGTTGAGGAGCGCGAGGCCCTCTTTCTCACGGAGGACGACGGGCTCGATGCGGTGGGCTTCGAGCAGCTCGTGGGCGGGGCGGACGACGCCGTCGGGGCCTTCGGCGTCGCCCTCGCCCATGAGGGTGAGGGCGCAGTGCGAGAGCGGCGCGAGGTCGCCGGAGCAACCGAGGGAGCCGTACTCGTGGACGACGGGGGCGATGCCCGCGTTGAGGATCGCGGCCATGGTCTGCGCGACCAGCGGACGGACGCCCGTACGGCCGGAGCAGAGGGTCTTCAGCCGCAGGAACATCAGCGCGCGCACGACTTCGCGCTCGACGCGCGGGCCCATGCCGGCAGCGTGCGAGCGGACGATGTTGCGCTGCAGCTGGGTGCGCAGCTCGGGGCTGATGTGCCGGACGGCGAGCGCGCCGAAGCCGGTCGAGACGCCGTAGACCGGGTCCGGCTTGGCGGCGAGCGCATCGACGACCTCCCGCGCGGCCCCCAGCGCGTCCAGCGCCTCGCGGGACAACTCGACCCGCGCCTCCCCGCGGGCCACGGCAACAACGTCCTCAGCCGTGGCCCCGGCCGTCCCCACCACCACATTGTGCATATCCATATTCAGGCACCCTAGAGAGTGAATCCCCGAAAGTCACCAGCGGACCCCTCGCCGGGAGGGGCCGCTCCGCGAACTCCGTCCCCGGGAGGGCCGCTCCGCGCAGACAGCTACGCCCGCCGCGCAGCGAATCCCCGCCGGGGGATGCCGCCGCCGGGGCCCCACACCGGAACCGCCCCGCGGACGGGCCGGCATAGAAACCACGCCCCGACGGGCGACCGTCGTACGAGTTCCCCAGCGCGGACGCTTCACCGCGACGCGCCACAGGGGCAGCCGCGAAAGCGGGCTCCCTCGGGGGCCAGGCCGCCCGCAGCGCCGAGCGGCCGCGGAAAACACCCCCCTCGGCTGCGAGGCCGCCCTGCGCCAGGAACCTGCCCACGGGCCCAGGCCCGTCGGAAAACCGGCCTCCGGGTTCCCGACCCGAGAAGGACGCCTCCTCGCCATGCGGCACCGAGCGACCGCGGAAGCGGACACCCCCGGCGGGGAACCGCCCCGCGCAACGAGAACCCGCAGGCGGGACGAGCGACCGCCGGCCAACCAGCCTCACGCTCCCGGCCCGGGAACCGCCTCGACGGTTCGGGGCGCTGAGCGGCCGCGGAAGCGAACTCCCCGGCGGGGAGCCGCACCAGGCCAGAAGGCCCGCCCGCGGGCCGAGGGTCCGCCCGCGCGCCAGGCGCCCGCCCGTCGCGGGGCACTTGCGTTCCCCTCCGGCGCGCCTTACCGCTGAGGCGCGGCAGGGCGGGGGCCGGCCTCGCAAGGGAGGCGACGGCGGCGCGGGCGGCGGCGCGTGGCCAGGCCGCTCGCCGCCGTGCGGCCTGCGGCCCGGCGCCACGCGGGCTTTGGCGCCGGGGTGCGCCATGTGTGCGTTACGACTCCGTGCGGCTGCGGAAGCGGCGGCGGTCCGGGCCGGGTTCCGGGGGAGTCTCCGCGAGGCGGACCACCGGGTCGTCGGGGCCCTCGCGGCCCGCCACGACCGGCTTCTCCGAGCGGGCCGCCTTCGCCCGGTACTGCGCCGCGTCCGCGAGCCGGAAGAGCCGTCGCGCGGACCGTACGGGCCCGATCTGCTCGCCCGTGGAGGCGACCCCGCAGGCGACGCCCTCGCCCAGCTCCAAGTCGCCCGCCCGGCGGCACAGTTCATCCGCCGCGTGCACCACGTCGTCGGCCGGCGGTCCCACCGCCAGCAGGCAGAACTCGTCGCCGCCGAGCCGCGCGACCAGGGCGCCCGGCAGCGCCGCCCCGCACAGCGACAGCAGCGAGCCGAAGCGTTCCAGCAGGCGGTCGCCGACCGCGTGGCCCATCGAGTCGTTGACCTCCTTGAGGCCGTTGATGTCGCAGACCACGAGGCTGACCACCGTGCCGTCCGCCACGTGCCGGTCCACCGCCTCGTCGAGGCGGATGTCCACCAGCCGGCGGTTCGCGAGCCCCGTCAGCGGGTCCGTGAACGCGAGCCGGCGTGCCTCCTCCAAGCGCTCCGTCTGCGCGATCCCGGCCGCCGTCACGGCCGCCAGTACGGTCGCGAAGTCCGCGTCGTCCCGGCCGAAGACCCGTTCCCCGGCCCCCCGCGCCACGTACAGCTCGCCCCACGCCCGCCCGTGCAGCACGATCGGCGCGACCACGCAGCAGCCGCGGCCGCGCCGCTGGAGGGCGGCCACACGCTGGGTGCAGTAAGCACCGGACACAGGCCCCGCGCCGGGGCCGTTCGCGGTCTCCACCCATGCGTTGGGCTCGCCGCCCCCGGCCCACCGGTCATGCAGAAACTCGGCGATCTCCGGGAACTCGTGCACCGGGTAGGACTCGTCCTCGGGGAACTCCTCCTCGCCTTCGGCGAGTTCGCCGGTGTTGACGAGCACCCGGAGCCGCCCCAGCTCCCGCTCCCACACCGACAGCGCGGCGAAGGTCCCGCCCAGCGCCCGCATGGCCCCTGCCGCCGCGGCGCGCGCGGACTCGCGCGGAGTCTGCGCCGCGGCCATCGCCTGAGCCAGGCCCACGACCGCCCGCAGCCGCGCATCGCCCCCGCCGCCGTCGTACGACACGGGCACCGGCACCTCACATTCCGTAACCGAGTGCGCACCTCGCACTCCAGCCTAGGAACATTTGATGACATTCGCCCCGTTCCCGGGGGAGGCTTTCGCTCACTCCCCCGGGCCTGCGCCCCGGACCTGCTCCCCCCGGGCGCTACTCCGCTCGCCTATTCCCCCGGCCAGTCCGGCGTGCGCTTCTCGTTGAAGGCCGCGACGCCCTCCGCCCGGTCCCCGGAGAAGGCCACACTCCGCCAGGCCGCGTCCTCCACCTCGAGACCGGCCCGCAGGTCCAGCCCGTGCCCGAGCCGCAGCGCCCGCTTGGCCGCCCGCAGCCCGACCGGCGAGTTCGTGGCGATCCGCCCGGCGAGCGCCAGCGCCTCCGTACCGTCCGCGCCCTCCTCGACCAGCAGGTCCACGAGCCCCAGCTCCCGGGCCTCCTCCGCCGCCACCCGCCGCGCCGTGAACACCAGCTCGGCGGCGCGGGCCGCGCCCACCCGCCGCGGCAGCAGCTGCGTCCCGCCACCGCCCGGGATCACGCCCACCGACACTTCCGGAAGACCGAGGACGGCGGTCCTGTCCGCCACGATCAGATCGCAGGAGAGCGCGATCTCGAACCCGCCGCCGAGCGCGAAGCCGTGCACCGCCGCGATGGTGGGCATCGGCAGCTCCAGCACACCGGTGTACGCGGCCCTGGTCACCGGCCGCTGCCGCAGCAGCTCCGCGTCCGTGAAGGAGTTGCGCTCCTTGAGGTCCGCGCCGACACAGAACGCCCGCTGGTGGCTCGAGGTCAGCACCACGACCCGCGCAGACCGGTCCGCCGCCAGCGCCCCGCACGCCTCCGCGAGCGCCCGCGCCATCTCCGTCGAGACGGCGTTCATCGCTTTGGGGCGGTCCAGTACGAGCTCCGCGACGTGCTCGCCGTGCCGCCGTACGGCGACCCACTCCCCGTACCGCTGCTCGCTGCCCATGCGCCCTCCGCTCTCCCCGCTCCCGCTCCGGGTTAACGACCGTGAACCTGCGCGAGGCATCATCGCACCCGGGACAGAACTCCGCCGGTTCAGGCCGGCTCGGCACAGCCGGACAGCGACACAGTGGTTGCCCGCCGTCGGGGGAGAAAGACCTTGCCTACCCCCGCCGGGTCAGCAGCCACGGCTCCACGACCCCGAGACCTCGCACCGGCCGCTGCCACATCGGCTGCAGCGCGAACCGGTACGCGGAGGCAGGGCTGCGGCCCTCCTTCTCCGCCTTCGCGGCCTCCGCCTCCGACTCGGGCGCGTCGCCCGAGCGCATCAGCTCCTCCGCGAACGCCCCGTCCACCAGGACCGCGTCCTTCGGCGCTATCGATGTCAGACGGCTCGCCAGGTTGACCGTCGTCCCGAAGACGTCGCCCATCCGCGTCGTCACCGTCCCGAAGGCGATGCCGACCCGCAGCTCCGGCATCGTCTCGTCGTGCGTCATCGTCTCGATCAGCCGCAGCCCGATCTCGCTCGCGATCCCCGCGTCGTCCGCCGCGAACAGGACCTCGTCTCCCAGGGTCTTGATGAGCCGCCCGCCGTGCGCCGCGACCAGATCCGCGGCCGTGGTCTCGAAGGCCTCGACCAGCTCGCCGAGCTCCTCCTCCTCCAGCCGCCGGGTCAGCCGGGTGAAGCCCACGAGGTCCGCGAAACCGACCGCGATCCGCCGCTCGACCATTTCCTCGTCGTCCGCGGCCTGCACCACGCGCCCGGTGGCCGCCGCGAGCTGCCGCCGCCACACGTACACCAGGAACTCCTCGAGCTCCGGCAGCAACAGCTCGACCAGCGGATACGTGACCTCGGTGCGGGTCATCCCCGGCTCCGGCGGCTCGGTGAGCCCCTCCAGGAAGGAGTCGATCTGCCACTCCGCGAGCCGCGCCGTGGTCTGCCCGGTGGACCGCGCCACCTGCACCGCCATGGGCTCGCTCAGCAGCCCGGCCTCGACCAGGCCCGCGAGCCGCCGCAGCGCCAGCACGTCCGCCTCCGTCAGCGCCTTGGCCTGCCCGATGTCGGCGAATCCCATGGCCCGCCAGAACCGGGAGGCCAGCTCCATCGAGACCCCGGCGCTGCGGGCCGCCTGGAAGGGGGTGTAGCGCCGCTCGGAGCCGAGGATCAGCTGCTCGATCCGGAGGGCGAGCGGGTTCTCCTCGGGCGGCTCCTCGTCGGGAGCGGAGGCGGCAGAAGAGGGCTCGTCCACGGTCACCGCCCGCCCCCAGTCCGATCCCTGCGCACAGCCCTTCCGATCACTTCTCGCCCGCTCCGCCCACTCGGCCCGCTCTCTGCCTGGTCCGGCGCATCAAACGATACGGCAGGTGTGCCCTAGCTCACTCTCATCCGGCAGCCCGCAGATGGACGATGTCCCCGGCGCCCACCGGCTGCTGCACGCCCTCCTTGGTGGCCAGGACGAGCCTGCCGTCGCCGTCGACCGCGACCGCCTCACCGATGATCTCCCGGTCCCCGGGCAGCACCGCGCGCACGGTCCTGCCGAGGGTCGCGCAGCCCGCCGCGTACGCCTCCTGCAGCCGGCTCGCCCCGGGGTCGCCGCCGGCCCCCCGCCAGTCCTCGTACCACTGCTCGAGCGAGCGCAGTACGGCCCGCAGCAGCGGGTCCCGGTCCACCGCGGCCGCGCCCGCCAGCAACAGCGACCCGGCTTCCGGCACGGGCAGTTCGTCCGCGTGCAGCGTGACGTTGAGCCCGATCCCGACCACGACGCCGTCCCCGGCCCGCTCGGCGAGGATGCCGCCGGCCTTCCGCTCCTCGTCGCCGACCTGCACGAGCAGGTCGTTGGGCCACTTCAGCGCGGTGTCGACGCCGGCGGCCCGGGACAGCGCGGTCGCCGTCGCGACCCCGGCGAGCAGCGGCAGCCAGCCCCACCGCTCGGTTGGGACGTCCGGTTCGAGGAACACGGAGAAGAAAAGCCCCGAGCGCGCCGGTGAGGACCAGGTCCGGTCGAGCCGCCCGCGCCCCGCGGACTGCTCCTCGGCGACGAGCACCGCGCCCTCCTCTGCGTCGCCCGCCCTGGCCCGCTCGGCGAGGTCGGTGTTGGTGGACCCGGTCACCTCGACCACGTCGAAGGCGGTCCACAGACCGCCGGGCCGTACGAGGGCCTTGCGCAGCGCGGCGGCGTTCAGCGGCGGCCGCTCGAGGTCGGACCAGCGGCCGTGGGCGGGGTCCGGCTGCGGGGAGCCGGGCGTTCCTGGCGGCTTCGGCGTCATGCCGCCAGCGTAGGCCCCGTACCAGCTCAGCCGCCGCCCCGCGAGGGTGCGCGGTGTGTCCAACGCCGCACTGCCATCGCGCAGCGTCGCCGATACGCTACGAGTCAGTAGCCCGTATAACACAGCAGCCCAGGCAGCACACACAGGACGAGCAGGAGCCGCATCCCGATGTCCGAGCCGGATTACGACATTCACACGACCGCGGGGAAGATCGCGGACCTGCAGCGTCGCACCGAGGAGGCGACGCACGCCGGCTCGCAGCGCGCGGTCGAGAAGCAGCACGCGAAGGGGAAGCTGACGGCCCGTGAGCGCGTGAACCTGCTGCTCGACGAGGGGTCGTTCGTCGAGCTGGACGAGTTCGCGCGGCACCGGTCGACCAACTTCGGCCTCGACAAGACTCGGCCCTACGGCGACGGCGTCGTCACCGGCTACGGCACGGTCGACGGCCGCCCGGTGGCCGTCTTCTCCCAGGACTTCACGGTCTTCGGCGGCGCCCTGGGCGAGGTCTTCGGCGAGAAGATCGTCAAGGTGATGGACTTCGCGCTGAAGAACGGCTGTCCGGTCGTCGGCATCAACGACTCCGGCGGCGCCCGTATCCAGGAGGGCGTCAGCGCCCTGGGCATGTACGGCGAGATCTTCCGCCGCAACGTCCACGCCTCCGGGGTGATCCCGCAGATCAGCCTGATCGTCGGCCCGTGCGCGGGCGGTGCGGTCTACTCTCCCGCGATCACCGACTTCACGGTCATGGTCGACAAGACCTCGCACATGTTCATCACCGGGCCCGACGTCATCAAGACCGTCACCGGCGAGGACGTCGGCTTCGAGGAGCTGGGCGGCGCCCGCACCCACAACACCACCTCCGGCGTCGCGCACCACATGGCGGGCGACGAGAAGGACGCCATCGACTACATCAAGTCGCTGCTCTCGTACCTGCCGTCCAACAACCTCAGCGAGCCGCCCGTCTTCCCCGAGGAGGCGGACCTGGCGGTCTCGGACGAGGACCGCGAGCTGGACACGGTGATCCCGGACTCGGCGAACCAGCCGTACGACATGCACCGGCTCATCGAGCACATCCTCGACGACAACGAATTCCTCGAGACGCAGGCGCTGTTCGCGCCGAACATCGTCACCGGCTTCGGCCGGGTCGAGGGCCACCCGGTGGGCATCGTGGCCAACCAGCCGATGCAGTTCGCGGGCTGTCTGGACATCAGCGCCTCGGAGAAGGCCTCGCGCTTCGTCCGCACCTGCGACGCTTTCAACGTCCCCGTGCTGACCTTCGTGGACGTGCCCGGCTTCCTGCCCGGCACCGACCAGGAGTACAACGGCATCATCCGGCGCGGCGCCAAGCTGATCTACGCCTACGCGGAGGCGACCGTCCCGCTCATCACCGTCATCACCCGCAAGGCCTTCGGCGGCGCGTACGACGTCATGGGCTCCAAGCACCTCGGCGCGGACCTCAACCTCGCCTGGCCGACCGCCCAGATCGCGGTCATGGGCGCTCAGGGCGCGGTCAACATCCTGCACCGCCGCACGATCGCCGCGGCCGAGACGCCGGAGCAGGCCGAGGAGGTGCGGACGCGGCTGATCGCCGAGTACGAGGACGCGCTGCTCAACCCGTACACCGCGGCCGAGCGCGGCTACATCGACGCGGTGATCATGCCGTCGGAGACCCGCCGCCACGTCGTCCGCGGTCTGCGCACGCTGCGCAACAAGCGCGAGTCGCTGCCGCCGAAGAAGCACGGCAACATCCCGCTGTAAAGCGGGGCCACAGGGGTACGAGGACGGCGAGAGGCTCAAGGAGGCTGCGCATGTACAAGGTCGTACGGGGCAACCCCACCCCGGAGGAGCTGGCCGCCGCGCTGGCGGTGGTCCAGGCGCGCGCCGCGGCGGCGGGGGCCGTGTCCGCAGCGCAGGAGGAGCTCGACGAGTGGGCGGACAAGGCGCGGAATGTGGCGCGGGGCGTGCTGCCGCACCCGGGCCCGAAGGCGTGGCGCAGCTCGTACTGGCCGAGGTGAGCAGGCTCGTACCGGCCCAGGCGAGCAGATGACCTGGTGACCGGCGGGCCCGTGGAGCCGCGGGACCTCCGGGGGCCCCCGGAGCCCCTGGAGCCCCCCGAATCCTCTGGACCAGCGGGATGAGCCCCTCCGGACGGTGCCGCGGGAGTACGTGTATTCAGGCGGCACCGTCGTATCCGACGGAGCATCGAATCCATGCTCTGGTCCGACCCGCCCGACGAGCCCCCAGAGGAGCTGCGCCAAGCCGAGGCGATGCTCCGCCGGGCGGGCTGGGTGCTGGCGGTCGCCGTGATCATCATGACGTTGGCGCTGGCCCTCTGAGCCCGGCCGAGCCGGTCGGGGGTCGGTCCGGGCCTGGGGTCCGAGCCGGCCCGGGCCGGTCGATACCCTGGGCTCCATGACCGATCAGCGCCGTCTCGTCCTCGCCTCCGCCTCCCCAGCCCGCCTCGGACTGCTCCGCCAGGCGGGACTCACCCCCGAGGTGATCGTCAGCGGTGTGGACGAGGACGCCATCACCACGGTCTCCCCGGAGGAGCTGGCCCGGCTGCTGGCCGAGGCGAAGGCCGCGGCGGTGTCCGTACGGCCGGAAGCCGCGGGCGCGCTCGTCGTCGGCTGCGACTCGGTGCTGGAGCTCGACGGCCAGGCCTTCGGCAAGCCGGTGGACGCCGAGGACGCCACCGCCCGCTGGAAGGCGATGCGCGGGCGCTCGGGCGTGCTGCTGACCGGCCACTGCGTGATCGACACGGCGACCGGCCGCCGGGCCTCGGCGACCGCGTCCACGACGGTCCGGTTCGGGGAACCGACGGACGCGGAGATCGCGGCGTACGTGGCGAGCGGCGAACCGCTGCGCGTGGCGGGCGCGTTCACCCTCGACGGGCGCTCGGCCCCCTTCATCGACGGCATCGACGGCGACCCGGGAAACGTCATCGGCCTGTCGCTGCCCCTGCTCAGGCGGCTGCTCGCCGACGTGGGCGTGGGAATCACCGAACTCTGGGCGTAGAGCCCGCGTTTCGGCGGCGTACGTTCCGGGCTTACGCCTCGGCTGCCGCCGCGGGCGCGGCCGGGGTGTCAGGAGTGTCGGGGGCGTCGGAGCTCCCCGCGGGGAAGGCCAGCAACACCAGCACGACCATCCCGAAGACGACCATCATGAAGGCGAACGCGGCCCAGCCGACCAGCCCGACGGTGAGCGCACCGAGCACGCCGTGCACCACCGCGCAGGTGATGAGCAGGATGCGCGCCAGCCGCCCGGGGGCCCGGTCGCGCAGCGCGCAACGCCCCAGGACGAGCGCGCAGCTCGCCAGATAGAGGCCGAAGAGCCCGCCCATGACCCAGGTGGAGACGCTCATCGCGTCCGGGTCGAGGCCGCCGAGCGACATGTCCTGCCGGTCAACGGCGATGCCCAGGACCATGTTGAGCAGGACGATCCCGATCGCTTCCAGGAACAGCAGCACGGCCGCCACCGCGGCCACTGGTCTGCGAGCCACCCCCGACCCACCCCACTCCACTCGTTACCCCGAGTACTGACACATCTGGCACGCTACTAACGGGTAATCCCATAAACAAGGGGTCTGCAGGCCCTGCGGAGGTGTCACCCGGCAGGACGCATCAGATCGGCAAAGTTTCCGTTGCGCGTTCGTAGGGATTCGACAAAGGGCACTTGGCCACCGCTGGTCGACCTGACAGAGACCTTGACCACACCGGAGCACGAGAGTTCCTCGAGATTTCCGGGCGTACCGTGGGACGACAAGGGCTTTCAGTCCTCGCTCGGCGCTCGGATGACGCTCCGTGTGGGCAAGGTCACCCCCGGGGCCGACTCGGCAGGCCGTGTCGGCAGTCCCTAAACTCGCCTTGTTTCAAGGAGGGAGCCATCGTGCGCAAGGTGCTCATCGCCAACCGTGGCGAAATCGCTGTCCGCGTTGCCCGAGCCTGTCGGGACGCCGGGATCGCGAGCGTAGCCGTCTACGCCGACCCGGACCGGGACGCTCTGCACGTCCGCGCGGCCGACGAGGCCTACGCGCTGGGTGGTGACACCCCGGCCACCAGCTACCTGGACATCGCCAAAGTCCTCCAGGCGGCCGCCGATTCCGGCGCGGACGCCATCCACCCCGGGTACGGCTTCCTCTCCGAGAACGCCGACTTCGCCCAAGCCGTGCTGGACGCGGGCCTGATCTGGATCGGCCCCCCGCCGCAGGCCATCCGCGATCTGGGTGACAAGGTCGCGGCCCGGCACATCGCGCAGCGCGCCGGTGCGCCGCTGGTGGCCGGCACGCCCGACCCGGTCTCCGGCGCCGAGGAGGTCGTGGCCTTCGCCGAACAGCACGGCCTGCCGATCGCGATCAAGGCCGCCTTCGGCGGCGGCGGGCGCGGTCTGAAGGTGGCCCGCACGCTGGAGGAGGTCCCGGAGCTGTACGAGTCGGCGGTGCGCGAGGCGGTCGCCGCCTTCGGCCGCGGCGAGTGCTTCGTCGAGCGCTACCTGGACAAGCCCCGGCACGTGGAGACCCAGTGCCTGGCCGACTCCCACGGCAACGTCGTGGTGGTATCCACCCGGGACTGCTCGCTGCAGCGCCGCCACCAGAAGCTGGTGGAGGAAGCCCCGGCTCCCTTTCTGAGCCAGGCTCAGAACGACGAGCTGTACGCCGCGTCGAAGGCCATCCTCAAGGAGGCGGGCTACGTCGGCGCGGGCACGGTGGAGTTCCTGGTCGGCAACGACGGCACGATCTCCTTCCTGGAGGTCAACACCCGCCTCCAGGTCGAGCACCCGGTGACCGAGGAGGTCACCGGCATCGACCTGGTCCGCGAGATGTTCCGCATCGCCGACGGCGAGGAATTGGGCTACACCGACCCGCCGGTGCGCGGCCACTCCTTCGAGTTCCGCATCAACGGCGAGGACCCGGGCCGTAACTTCCTCCCGGCCCCGGGCACCGTCACCGCCTTCGTCCCGCCCGCGGGGCCAGGTGTTCGGCTGGACGCGGGCGTGGAGTCCGGCAGCGTGATCGGCCCGGCCTGGGACTCGCTGCTGGCCAAGCTGATCGTCACCGGCGCCACCCGGCAGCAGGCGCTGCAGCGTGCGGCGCGTGCGCTGGCGGAGTTCCAGGTGGAGGGCATGGCCACCGCGATCCCCTTCCACCGCGCGGTGGTCACCGACCCGGCCTTCGCTCCGGAGCTGTCGGGCTCGGCGGGGCCGTTCACCGTCCACACCCGGTGGATCGAGACCGAGTTCGTCAACGAGATCAAGCCGTTCGCCGCCCCGGACACGGAGGAGGCGGAGGCCGAGACCCGCGAGACCGTCGTCGTCGAGGTCGGCGGCAAGCGCCTGGAGGTCTCCCTGCCGTCCACGCTGGGCGTCTCCGCGGCCCCGGCGGCCGGCGGGAAGAAGCCCAAGCGCAAGGCGTCGAAGAAGGCCGGCTCGGCCGCCTCGGGCGACGCGCTGGCCTCCCCGATGCAGGGCACCATCGTCAAGATCGCCGTCGAGGACGGCCAGGAGGTCAAGGAGGGCGACCTGGTCGTCGTCCTGGAGGCCATGAAGATGGAGCAGCCGCTGAACGCCCACCGCTCCGGCACGATCAAGGGCCTGACGGCCGAGGTCGGCGCATCCATCTCCTCCGGCGCGGTCATCTGCGAGATCAAGGACTGACGCCGGACGTACGGTCCGTACGAACCGTGGGGCCCTGCCACTCGATCGGCAGGGCCCCACGGCGTTTTTCGGGGCGGCCTCCGGTACGGGGACCGAAGGCCGCGCCGCCCGCGCCGAGGCGCTATCGGCCGCAGTGAAAGCGACGAGACCGAGCGCAGCGACGCTGCAGCCGATATGCGGCCGACGTCACGCGAGCGAAGCGCAGGTGTCGTGGGCTCCCTGGCTTCGCCAGGGGTACTCCCACCCGGCGGTGGCTGGGGAAGCGTGTCGGCGCCCCCGCGGCCGGAGGCGCTGATCGGGCACGGCAAGCCGCTCGGAAGACGAGCGAGGGGCAGCGCAGCCGGTGGCATGCTGGACGCACGGGCAGCGTGGGCAGGGATTGGGAGGACGGGCGATGGCGACGGAGGCCGCACGCGCGTCGGCGCGGGAATCGCGGGAATCGCGGGAATCGCGGGAATCGCGGGAATCGCGGGAATCGCGGGAATCGCGGGAATCGCGGGAATCGCGGGAATCGCGGGAATCGCGGGAGGCGGAGCGCGCGGCCGGGCGGCCCATGCGGTCCGATGCGCGGCGCAACTACGAGCGGTTGCTGACCGAAGCCCGTACGGCCTTCACCGAGCACGGCACGGACGCCTCGCTCGAGGACATCGCCAAACGCGCGGGCGTGGGCATCGGCACGCTCTACCGCCACTTCCCGAACCGGTACGCCCTCATGGGCGCCGTCTTCCAGGGCGAGGTCGACGCCCTGCTGGCGCGCTCGCGGGAGCTGCTCGAGGCCGAGCAGCCGTGCGGCGCGCTGGTGGACTGGCTGCGGGCCGTCATCGGGCACGCCAGCACGTACCGCGGGCTCGCACGCGCCCTGCTGAGCGCCTCGCACGACGAATGCTCCGCCCTGGCCCAGTGCAGCGTGCCGATGCGCGAGGCGGGCAGCGCGCTGCTCTCACGGGCTCAACAGGCCGGTGACGTACGGCGTGACGTGGGGATCGGCGACGTGATGCAGCTGACCAACGCCATCGCCCTGGCCGTCGAGCAGAACCCGGACGACCCGGAACTGGCCGACCGGCTGCTGATGCTGACGCTCACCGGCCTCAAGGGCTCGGAGACAGGGGCCCGTTGACCGGGAGCCGTCTGCTGGCCGGAGCCCGCTGACGGCCGGAGTCTGCTGACCGGCGATGGCGGGAACTGACCGGCCGATCCGCCCGACCGGCCTACCGGCGGCGCGGCCCTCCTACCGGCGGCGCGGCGACAGGTCCGCGATCCGGCCGTTGCCGATCGCGGGCTGCTGCTCCGCAAGCCCGCTCGCGCTGCGCAGCTGCGGCCCCGCGGCACCCGGCTGGTGATTCCGCCGCTGCCCTGGAAGGGGCAGCTCATCGCCCCCCTTCGCCCCGGGAGGGCCCATACGGCGCGGCCTGCGCCCCGCCGTACCGTTTCCCTCGGCTCCGCCCCCCGGCCCGGGCCCCGGACCGGGAGCGGCCGCGCCCGGACCCGCCACCGTGATCTGCACCCCCTGGTCGGCGAGGGCCTGCAGCTCGGTCACCGCACGGTCGTCGTGCAGCGGCGGCTCGTCGGTGACCAGTCGCGTGATCACATCCGTCGGCACCGTCTGGAACATCGTGTCGGTGCCGAGCTTGGTGTGGTCCGCGAGGACGACGACCTCGGCCGCGGCCTGGACGAGCGCCCGGTCGACGCTCGCCGACAGCATGTTGGAAGTGGACAGACCTCGCTCGGCGGTCAGTCCGCTGCCGGACAGGAAGGCCCGGGAGACCCGCAGCCCCTGGAGGGACTGCTCGGCTCCGCTGCCGACCAGCGCGTAGTTGGAGCCGCGCAGGGTGCCGCCGGTCATCACGACCTCGACCCGGTTGGCATGGGCCAACGCCTGTGCGACCAGGAGCGAGTTGGTGACGACGGTCAGCCCCGGCACGCGCGCGAGCCTGCGCGCCAGCTCCTGTGTGGTCGTACCCGCTCCGACGACGATCGCCTCGCCCTCGTCGACGAGACCGGCCGCGAGGTCGGCGATGGCCGTCTTCTCCGCGGTCGCTAGATGGGATTTCTGCGGGAAGCCGGACTCCCTGGTGAATCCGCCCGGCAGCACCGCACCGCCGTGCCGGCGGTCCAGCAGTCCTTCTGCCTCCAGCGCGCGCACGTCTCGCCGTACGGTCACTTCGGAGGTCTGGACGACGCGGGCGAGCTCACGGAGCGACACCGCTCCATTCGCTCGCACCATTTCGAGGATCAATTGGCGACGTTCTGCAGCGAACACGAAACTGACAGTAACCCCAACGACCGTCTGGTTTCAGCAGTTTGCGCCGAATAACAGAAGTTGTTCGCGGCTGGTGGAGCAAAGTGGTATAGGGGGCGTCAGGCTTCGCGCTGGGTCTTACGGGCGTGCAACTGCCGCGCCGTCTCGGCGATCGAGCCGGACAGCGAAGGGTAGACGGTGAAGGTGTTGGCGATCTGCTCCACCGTCATGTTGTTGTCCACCGCGATGGAAATGGGATGGATCAGCTCGCTGGCGCGCGGCGAGACGACCACGCCGCCGACCACGATGCCCGTGCCCGGACGGCAGAAGATCTTCACGAAGCCGTCCCTGATGCCCTGCATCTTCGCGCGCGGGTTCCGCAGCAGCGGCAGCTTGACCACGCGAGCGTCGATCAGGCCGCCGTCCATGTCCGCCTGCGAGTAGCCGACCGTCGCGATCTCGGGGTCGGTGAAGACGTTCGCCGAGACGGTCTTCAGGTCGAGCGGCGCGACCGCGCTGCCGAGGAAGTGGTACATCGCGATCCGGCCCTGCATCGCCGCGACCGACGCGAGCGCCAGGACGCCCGTGCAGTCACCGGCCGCGTACACGCCGGGGGCGGTCGTACGCGACACCCCGTCGGTCCAGATGTGCCCGGACTCCTTGAGCCGGACCCCGGCCTCGTCCAGACCCATGTCCGCGGTGTTCGGGATCGAGCCGACCGCCATCAGGCAGTGCGTGCCGGTGATGACGCGGCCGTCGGAGAGCGTGACCTCGACCCGGTCGCCAACACGCTTGGCGGATTGCGCCCGGGAGCGGGCCATGACGTTCATGCCACGGCGCCGGAAGACGTCCTCCAGTACGGCAGCGGCGTCCGGGTCCTCGCCCGGCAGCACCCGGTCGCGGCTGGAGACCAGCGTCACCGTCGAGCCGAGCGCCTGGTACGCGCCCGCGAACTCGGCGCCGGTGACACCCGAGCCGACCACGATGAGCTCTTCCGGCAGCTCCTCGAGGTCGTAGACCTGCTTCCAGTTGAGGATCCGCTCGCCGTCGGGCAGCGCGTCCGGGATCTCCCGGGGGTGCGCGCCGGTCGCGATCAGCACGGCGTCGGCGGTCAGCGTCTCCGACGAACCGTCGATCGCGGTCACGACCACCCGCCGCGATCCGTCCGGGGCCTGGGCGGGCTCCAGCCGGCCGCGGCCGCGCATGACCCGGCCGCCGGCGCGGGTGACGGACGCGGTGATGTCATGGGACTGGGCGAGCGCGAGGCGCTTCACACGCCGGTTGACCTTGCCGAGGTCGACGCCGACGATCCGGGCGGGCGTGTCGATGTGCGGAGTGTCGTCCGCGACGATGATGCCCAGCTCCTCATGGGAGGAGTCGAAGGTGGTCATCACCTCGGCCGTGGCGATCAGGGTCTTCGACGGAACGCAGTCGGTGAGCACCGACGCACCGCCCAGACCGTCGCAGTCGACGACGGTCACCTCCGCGCCGAGCTGGGCGCCCACCAGCGCCGCTTCATAGCCGCCGGGTCCGCCACCGATGATCACGATCCGAGTCACATGCTCCATTGTCCCGCACGCGTCGCGGAGCCTCTCACGGGGGCCTCGATAGGGCTCAGGCGCGGCACCGCGCGGCTCGGGGGCGGCTCGTGGGTTGCTCGGGGACGACGCGGGGCCGCCCGGGGCGGTGTCATCCGTACGAACGGGCACCTCGGGAAACCCTGGAGCCACTCCCGTACTCTCGAAACATGTCGCTCTACGCCGCGTACGCCGGCAATCTCGACGCGCGGCTGATGTCCCGCCGCGCACCGCACTCGCCGCTGCGCGGCACGGGCTGGCTCTCCGGCTGGCGGCTCACCTTCGGCGGCGAGCAGTTGGGCTGGGAGGGCGCTCTCGCCACGATCGTCGAGGCGCCGCGCTCACAGGTCTTCGTCGCGCTCTACGACATCGCGCCCATGGACGAGGACTCCATGGACCGCTGGGAGGGCGTCGGCCTCGACATCTACCGGCGGATGCGGGTGCGGGTGCACACGCTGGACGGGGAGGAGGCGGCGTGGTGCTACGTGCTCAACGGTTACGAGGGCGGGCTGCCGTCGGCCCGGTACCTCGGCGAGATCGCCGATGCGGCGGACTCGGCGGGGGCGCCGCACGACTACGTGATGGAGCTGCGCAAGCGGCCGTGCTGAAGGGGGTCCCGGCCTTCGGCCGCGGTTTTGTGCCGCGCCCACCCGTTGCTCCGGCCGCCCGGCCCCGGGCCCAACCTTTGTCGCTTCGAGCGACCACGCGCTCGGGCGCCCCGCAGGACACGTGACGCCGGCCTTCGGCAGGAGGTCGTGGGCACGCGTGCCGTGGGGCTGGGGATCGGGTGGGCACAAAGGGGCTGGGGATCGGGTGGGCACAACCCGGCCACCACCCTGCGACGTTCGGGAGGGCACAGCCCTCCCGTCTCGGCACAGCGCTCGGCGGACGCGCTGGGGCGGGTCCGTCTACGCGCGTAGGCGCTGACAGGTTACCCTCGTGCGCGTGAACGCTTCTGTTTCTTCGGACTTCCCCGGCGCCCCCGACGCCGATGCCGCCGCCGCCCGTCTGCGGGAGCTCACCGGTGCGGAGAGCCACGACGTCGCGCTCGTCATGGGTTCCGGCTGGGTTCCGGCCGCCGACGCGCTCGGGGCGCCCGACCACGAGTTCTCCGTCACCGACCTGCCCGGCTTCCCGCCACCCGCGGTCGAGGGCCACGCGGGCAAGGTGCGCTCGTACAGGATCGGGAACAAGCGGGTGCTGGTCTTCCTCGGCCGCACGCATTACTACGAGGGCCGCGGCGTGGCGTCCGTCGCACACGGCGTACGGACCGCGGTCGCCGCCGGCTGCAAGACCGTCGTCCTGACCAACGGCTGCGGTGGCCTCCGCCCCGGCATGCGCCCCGGCCAGCCGGTCCTGATCAGCGACCACATCAACCTCACGGGCGCCTCCCCCATCGTCGGCGCGAACTTCGTCGATCTCACGGACCTGTACTCCCCGCGGCTGCGCACGCTCTGCAAGGAGATCGACAACACCCTCGAAGAGGGCGTGTACGTGCAGTTCCCCGGCCCGCACTACGAGACCCCCGCCGAGATCAACATGATCCGGATCATGGGCGCGGACCTGGTCGGCATGTCGACCGTCCTCGAGGCCATCGCGGCCCGCGAGGCGGGCGCCGAGGTCCTGGGCATCTCGCTCGTCACCAACCTCGCCGCCGGGATGACCGGTGAGCCGCTCAACCACGAAGAGGTGCTGCGGGCCGGCCGCGACTCGGCGACCCGTATGGGCAGCCTGCTGGCGCAGGTCCTCGGCCGGATCTGAGCCGTATCGGGGCCCGATCCGAGATTCCGGCCCAGGGCCGGGTACACATTCCGCACCGGCGAATTCCGACACAGGAGCGCATCACCGTGGCAGTGCCGAGCGACACAGCGGAGCTGATCAGCCGGGCCCGCGCATGGCTGGCCGATGATCCGGACCCGGAGACCCGTGCCGAGCTGGGCAGACTGCTCGAGAGCGTGGATCCGGCGGACGTCGAGGACGGCGCGCAGAGTGAGCAGCTCGCCGAGCTGGCCGACCGCTTCGGCGGCACCCTCCAGTTCGGCACCGCGGGGCTGCGCGGAGAGCTCGGCGCGGGCCCCATGCGGATGAACCGCGCGGTGGTGATCCGAGCCGCAGCGGGCCTCGCGTCGTATCTCCACAAGTACGGCCACGGTGGCGGCCTGGTCGTGATCGGCTACGACGCGCGCCACAAGAGCACGGACTTCGCGCGCGACACCGCCGCCGTGATGACCGGCGCGGGAATGCGGGCCGCGCTCCTGCCGCGCCCGCTGCCCACCCCTGTCCTCGCCTTCGCCGTCCGGCACCTCGGGGCGGTCGCGGGCGTCACCGTCACCGCCAGCCACAACCCGCCGAGCGACAACGGCTACAAGGTCTACCTCGGCGACGGCTCACAGATCGTGCCGCCCGCCGACACCGCCATCGCCGCGGAGATCGCCGCCATCGGGAGCCTGGCGGACGTGCCGCGGCCGGACGCCGGCTGGGAGACGCTCGGCGACGAGGTCGTGGAGGCGTATCTGGCCCGTACGGACGCGGTGCTGACGGAGGGCACGCCTCGGGAGGTACGCGTCGTCTACACGCCCCTGCACGGCGTCGGCCGCGACACCCTGGTCGGCGCCTACACCCGGGCGGGCTTCCCGGCACCGGTGGTCGTGGCCGAACAGGCGGAACCCGACCCGGAGTTCCCGACGGTGGCCTTCCCCAATCCGGAGGAGCCGGGCGCGATGGACCTCGCCTTCGCCGCCGCCCGCTCGGCGCGCCCCGACATCGTCATCGCCAACGATCCCGACGCCGACCGCTGCGCCGTCGCCGTCCCGGACTCGGCCGCAGAGGGCGGCTGGCGGATGCTGCGCGGCGACGAGGTGGGCGCGCTGCTGGCCACCCACCTCGTCCACAAGCGCGCCCGCGGCACCTTCGCGACGACGATCGTCTCGTCCTCGCTGCTGTCCCGGATCGCGGACGCGGCGGGCGCCGAAATCTCCTACGACGAGACCCTGACGGGCTTCAAATGGCTCGCCCGGGTCCGCGGCCTGCGCTACGCGTACGAGGAGGCGCTCGGCTACTGCGTCGACCCGTGGGGCGTGCGCGACAAGGACGGCATCACGGCGGCGCTGCTGGTCGCCGAACTGACGGCCGAGCTCAAGCAGACGGACCGTACGCTGACCGACCTGCTCGACGACATCGCCGTCGAGTACGGCCTGCACGCCACGGACCAGTTGTCCGTACGGGTGGAGGACCTGTCGCTGATCACGGCCGCGATGGAGCGGCTGCGCGAGGAGCCGCCGAGCACCCTCGCGGGCCTGACGGTCACCTCGAGCGAGGACCTGAGCAAGGGCACGGACCGGCTGCCGCCGACCGACGCCCTGCGGTACCGCCTCGCCGGGGACGACGAGCGGGGTGTGTCGGGCG
Source organism: Streptomyces sp. 7N604 (assembly GCF_052245475.1). NCBI lineage: Bacteria > Bacillati > Actinomycetota > Actinomycetes > Kitasatosporales > Streptomycetaceae > Streptomyces > Streptomyces sp. 7N604. The sequence goes on from NZ_JBQQBX010000027.1 coordinate 48,476, forward strand.
CGCGCGTGGTCGTCCGGCCGAGCGGCACGGAGCCGAAGCTCAAGTGCTACCTGGAGGTTGTGGTCCCGGTCGACGCGCGGGACGCGCTGGAGCGGGCACGCGCGAAGGCGGGCTCGGTCCTTGCGGACCTGAAGACGGGCCTGGCGGCGGCAGCCGGCATCTGACCGCGCAGGCAGCCACGACGGGCGGCTGCCGCCCACGGCCGGCGATTGCCGCGCGCCGACCATGAGCCTGACAGCACGCCCGGTGCGAATGCCGCCCCGCAGCGCCCGGCAGTCCAATCGGCGGCGGACTACCCGCGCTTGGCCCCGGCCGGCCCCGGCCTTACCCCGTGGCGAGCAGCACCGCCAGCAGCACCGCGCCCACCGCGCTCGGCGCGATGATCTCGTAAGCCCAGCGCACCACCGGCTCACCCTGCGACGCCTCGTCCGACGCGTGCCGCTCCGCCAGCTCCCGCAGCTCGTCCACCGCCTGGTCGGACGGCGCGCGGTGGGCGGCCGGGCTCGTCGTCGCGCCGGCGGCGTCGGTGGTCGCGGACGCGCGGCCGTACGCGTTCCCTGACGCGGCCGCGGCCCGGGCCGACTGCCGGGCCGCCCTCTTGCGCGCGCGCAGCGAGACGGGGATCGCCCACAGCTGGTACTTGCGGCCGCCCGCGAAGACCTCGCTGGAGTACGACGCCCGCACCTCCTCGACCGACGCCCAGGGCAGCGTGATCGTACGGAACGGATTGCGCACCCGGAGCCGCCGCGCGCCCGCGAAGACCGCGGGCCGCAGCGTGTACGCCACCACCAGCGGCACCACGAGCAGCAGCCCGCTCAGCGCCAGCCAAGGCGTCCGCCCCTCTCCGCGGATCACCGCATCCCCGCCGAGCCAGAGGGCGAGTGCCAACAGCAGCACGCCACCGGCGAGCGAGGCGGGCGAGCGGTAGGCGCGGTCCGCGTACTGCGGCTGCTGCGGACGCTGCGCCTGCTCCGGCTCGTGCGGCTCCGGCGCGGGCCGGTCGGCGGAGGAGTCGTCGGGGCTCGTCATGCGGCCGATTCTGCCCGATCGTCCGGATGCCGGAGATTGCGGTCCGGCATCGGATTGCCGGGCCCCGCACCCCAGCGCCCCCCGCGGCCGCGTGACACCGCGCGCCGGGACTCACTCCACCTCGGCCAGCACCCCCCGCAGCCTCCCGAGCCCCTCCGCGATCCGGTCCTCCGGCAGGCCGTACGACAGCCGCAGGTGGCCCTCCGCGCCGAAGGCCGTGCCCGGGGCAAGGGCCACATGGGCGTGCTCGAGCAGGGCCGCGGCCAGGGTGTCGGCCGAGTCCAGCTGCGTGCCGCGCAGGGTACGGCCGAGCAGCGGCGTCGCGTCGAGGAAGAAGTAGAAGGCACCCCGCGGGTCGGCCGCGCTGACGTGCGGGAGGTCGTCGAGGGCGCTTCTGACCACGCGGTGGCGGTGGCGCAGTACGGCCCGGATCTCGGCGAGGAAGATGTCCTCCTCGCCGCGCGCCGCGGGCAGCAGCCCATGCTGTACGGCGCTGACGGCGTTCGACGTGGTGTGGCGCTGCAGATCGCTCAGCGCCGCGACCACCCGCTCGGCCCCGTACGCGTATCCGGCGCGCCAGCCGGACACCGCGAAGGACGTGGAGAACGAGCCGAACGAGACGACGTGATCCCGGGCCTCCGGCACCAGAGCCACAGGGTGCGCGTGTTCGGCGCCGGGCAGCACCAGATCCCCGTAGCACTCGTCGAAGAGGATCCACAGCCCGCTGTGCGCCGCCCACTCGGTGATCCGCGCCAGCCGCTCGGGCGGGTAGACCGCGCCCGTCGGGTTGTTGGGGGTGTTGAGGACGATCATGCGGGTGCGCGGGGTGCGCAGCTCCTCGAGCGCCTCGACGGTGGGGACGAACCCGGTGGGGCGGGTGTCGAGTCCCACCGGGTTCGCGCCCACCAGCCGGACCTGCGCCATGAAGGTGCCCCAGGCGGGCAGCGGTACGAGCACCTCGTCGCCCTGGTTCAGCAGGGCGAGGCAGCCGAGATGGAGCCCGTGGCGGGCGCCCGCGGTCACCAGCACCTCGGAGGGTTCGCAGGCGACGCGGCGGGTGCGCGCAACCCGGCCGGCGAGGGCTGCCCGCAGCTCGGGCAGCCCCGCCGTACCGGTGCACTGGTGCGTGGGGCCCTCCAACGCCTCGGCGAGGGCGCGGCGCAGCCCCGCCGGGGGCTCGAAGTCCAGCTCTCCCGAGGCGAAGTCGATGACCTCGGCGCCTTCGGCGCGCAGGCGCTCCGCGATGGCGTGCACGTCGGTGGCGGCGGGCGGGTGGGGCCCGCAGATCCTGCCCGCCGCATCCGACAGGCTCACACCAGGTCCAGGACACCCGGACCCGTGAAGTCCCATCCGATGTCCCCGGGAGTGGCCGCCGCCGCGGTCAGGGTGAGGACGGCGGCCATGGCTGCGGAACCGGCAAACGCGAGTCGGAACAGCCTGCGGGGCATGCGAAGCTCCTTGCGGTCGGGGGAAGTTCCCTGCAGTCGGGGAACTGTGGAGAGATACGACTGTCCAGATCGTGAGCCGTAGAAGTCCACGAAGTGGACGTGCTCCCCCCTTGATGCTGTCTGTTCCGCATGGCTAGCCTCAAGGCCGCGAGGGGGTCGTGAATTGTCCGTGCAGAAACACGCACAGGGGGGCGGCATACCGGGGGACGGTTTGCCGGGGGACGGCGTGCCGGGGGACGGCGCGAAGCGCCCGCGCGGGGGCGACACCGACCCCGCGAAGGCCGCACAGGCAGGACAGACCCCGCAGGCAGGGCGGCCCGCGCGGGCCGCCGAGCCCGCCCCGTCCTCGCACGCGGCGGCACCGGCCCCCGCCGTTCCCGACTACACCCTCCGGGACGAGGACCTCCGGCTCTACGGGAGTGCACTAGCACTCGGCGGAATCACCCACGACCAGGCGGATTCCGCAGCCCTGGAACGGCTGGTCCGTCTCGGCCTGCTGACCGCCCCGCGGACCCCCGGCACTGGCCCCGGAACCGCCGGAACCGGCAGCGGCACCGGCACCGGCACCGGCACCGGACCCGGAACCTGCCACGGAACCCGCCCCGCACCCGGCGACCGCTTCGAGCCGGTCAACCCCGCAGTCGCGCAGAGCTCCCTCGTCTCGGACCTCATGAAGGACGCGCAGCAGGCGATCGAGCGCATCTGCCAGGTCCGTATGGCACTTGCGCCCGCCGAGGCCGCGTACCGCGATCAGCGCGGTACGAGCGGGGGCGCGCTGGTCGAGCACGTGGGCCTGCGGAACATCAACGAGTCGATCCGGGCGGCGGCGCAGGAGTGCCGCTCGGAGGTACTGACCTGCCAGCCGGGCGGCGGGCGCCCGCAGGAGGTGCTCGAGGAGTCGCTGCCCGCGACCTCGTCCATGCTGGCGCGCGGGGTCCGGATGCACACGATCTACCAGCACACGGCCCGCGCGAGCCCGGCCACTCAGGAGTTCGTCCGCACGGTGCAGCGGCAGGGCGCGGAGGTGCGGACCCTCGACGAGAGCTTCGACCGGCTCATCATCTTCGACCGCGAAGTCGCCTTCATCCCCGGGCGCCCGGGGCGGGCGGGGCGCAGCACGGCGGTGGAGATCCGCTCGCCCGCGGTCGTGGCGTTCCTGGCCGACCTCTTCGACCGCGCCTGGCTGCGCGCGCTGCCCTTCACACCGCCCACCCGCGGCCCTCGCACCTCGGAGATCTCCAACGACCTGGGCCTGGCGATCCTGCGGCACGTCGTCGCGGGCGACACGGACGCGGTGACGGCCCAGCAGCTGGGCATCAGCGTCCGCCGCTGCCAGCAGTACATCTCGCAGATCTCGGCCCGGCTCGGCAGCCGCAGCCGAGCCCAGCTCGGTTACCTGGCCGCGGTCTCCGGCCTCCTCGGCGACCCGCCGAAGTCCTGATCCGCCGCCCCGCATACCCTTCGCGGAGGGCCCCGTTGGCCCACCCCGTAGTGACAATCTGCTACGCGCGTAGATATGCTCCCCTGGTGACCATGCCCTCCACTGTTCCCGCATACGGCACCGAAGCCGCGGAACGGCTGGCATCGATGGCGGACGTGACCGCCTCCGACGCAGCGCTCCGCCGTTTCCTGCACGGCCTCCCGGGCGTCGACGCCGTCGGGCTGCAGGCCCGCGCCGCGACCCTCGGCACCCGCTCGATCAAGACGACGGCGAAGGCGTACGCCATCGACCTGGCGATCTCGATGATCGACCTGACGACGCTCGAAGGCGCGGACACCCCGGGCAAGGTCCGGGCGCTCTGCGCCAAGGGCATCAACCCCGACCCCACCGACCGTACGGTCCCGAAGGTCGCCGCGATCTGCGTCTATCCCGACATGGTGGCCACCGCCAAGGCGGCCCTCGCCGGCTCCGGCGTCCATGTCGCGTCCGTCGCGACCGCCTTCCCCGCGGGCCGGGCCGCGCTGCCCGTCAAGCTCGCCGACACCCGCGACGCGGTCGCCGCGGGCGCCGACGAGATCGACATGGTGATCGACCGCGGCGCCTTCCTCTCCGGTCGCTACCTCGAGGTCTTCGAGGAGATCAAGCAGGTCAAGGAGGCGTGCCGCCGCGAGGACGGCAGCGCCGCCCACCTGAAGGTGATCTTCGAGACCGGCGAGCTCCAGACGTACGACAACGTGCGCCGCGCCTCGTGGCTGGCCATGCTCGCGGGCGCCGACTTCATCAAGACCTCCACCGGCAAGGTCGCCGTCAACGCCACCCCGCCCGTCACCCTCCTCATGCTGGAGGCCGTCCGTGACTTCCGGGCCACCACCGGGGTACAGGTGGGGGTGAAGCCCGCGGGCGGCATCCGGACCACCAAGGACGCGATCAAGTACCTGGTGATGGTCAACGAGACACTGGGCGACGACTGGCTGACGCCGGACTGGTTCCGCTTCGGCGCGTCCAGCCTCCTCAACGACCTGCTGATGCAGCGCCAGAAGCTGAGCACCGGGCGCTACTCCGGCCCCGACTACGTGACGGTGGACTGAGACAGCCATGACGAACACAGCTTTCGAGTACGCACCCGCACCCGAGTCCCGCGCGGTCGTCGACATCGCCCCGGCCTACGGGCTCTTCATCGACGGCGAGTTCGGCGAGGCGGCCGACGGCAAGGTCTTCAAGACCATCTCGCCGTCCTCCGAAGAGGTCCTCTCCGAGGTCGCGCAGGCGAGCGCCGAGGACGTCGACCGGGCGGTCACGGCAGCGCGCAGGGCCTTTACGGCGTGGTCCGCCCTCCCCGGCGCCGAGCGCGCCAAATACCTCTTCCGCATCGCCCGCATCATCCAGGAGCGCTCGCGCGAACTCGCCGTCCTCGAATCCCTCGACAACGGCAAGCCGATCCGCGAGTCCCGCGACGCCGACCTCCCCCTCGTCGCCGCGCACTTCTTCTACTACGCGGGCTGGGCCGACAAGCTCGACTACGCGGGCTACGGCGCGGACCCGAAGCCGCTGGGCGTCGCGGGCCAGGTCATCCCCTGGAACTTCCCGCTCCTCATGCTGGCCTGGAAGATCGCCCCGGCGCTCGCCGCGGGTAACACGGTCGTCCTGAAGCCCGCTGAGACGACCCCCCTCTCCGCCCTGTTCTTCGCGGACATCTGCCGCCAGGCCGGGCTGCCCAAGGGCGTCGTCAACATCCTCACCGGTGACGGCTCGACCGGCGCCGAGCTGGTGGCCCACCCCGGCATCGACAAGGTCGCCTTCACCGGCTCCACCGAGGTCGGCAAGGCCATCGCCCGTACGGTCGCGGGCACGGACAAGAAGCTCACCCTCGAGCTGGGCGGCAAGGCCGCCAACATCGTCTTCGACGATGCGCCCATCGACCAGGCCGTCGAGGGCATCGTGGGCGGCATCTTCTTCAACCAGGGCCACGTCTGCTGCGCGGGCTCCCGCCTCCTCGTCCAGGAGTCGGTCGCAGAGGAGCTGCTGGACTCCCTCAAGCGCCGGATGCAGACCCTCCGGGTCGGCGACCCGCTCGACAAGAACACCGACATCGGGGCCATCAACTCCGCCGAGCAGCTGGCCCGGATCCGCGCGCTCGCGGAAGTCGGCGAGGCGGAGGGCGCCGAGCGCTGGACCCCGGCCTGCGAACTGCCCTCCTCCGGCTACTGGTTCGCGCCCACCCTCTTCACCGGCGTCACCCAGGCGCACCGCATCGCGCGCGAGGAGATCTTCGGCCCGGTGCTTTCGGTGCTGACCTTCCGCACCCCGGCCGAGGCCGTCGAGAAGGCCAACAACACGCCGTACGGGCTGTCGGCGGGCATCTGGACGGAGAAGGGCTCGCGCATCCTGTGGATGGCGGACCGGCTCCGGGCCGGTGTCGTGTGGGCCAACACGTTCAACAAGTTCGACCCGGCCTCGCCCTTCGGCGGCTACAAGGAGTCGGGCTTCGGCCGCGAGGGCGGCCGCCACGGTCTGGAGGCGTACCTCACCCCGTCGAAGCCGAAGGCGAGCGAAAAATGAGCGCAGTTGAGCGACTCAATGTCTTCAAGACCTACAAGCTGTTCGTCGGGGGCACGTTCCCCCGGTCCGAGAGCGGGCGGGTGTACGAGGTGACCGACACGGAAGGCAACTGGCTGGCGAACGCCCCTCTCGCCTCCCGCAAGGACGCGCGGGACGCGGTCGCCGCCGCCCGCAAGGCGTTCGGCGGCTGGTCGGGCGCCACCGCGTACAACCGCGGCCAGATCCTCTACCGCATCGCCGAGATGCTGGAGGGCCGCCGCAAACAGTTCATCGCCGAAGTGGCGGACGCCGAGGGGCTGAGCAAGCCCAAGGCGGCGGCCCAGGTGGACGCGGCGATCGACCGCTGGGTCTGGTACGCGGGCTGGTCGGACAAGGTGGCCCAGATCGCGGGCTCGGCCAACCCGGTCGCGGGTCCGTTCTTCAATCTCTCCACCCCGGAGCCGACCGGTGTGGTGGCGGTCCTGGCCCCGCAGGAGTCGTCCTTCCTCGGCCTGGTGTCCGTCATCGCCCCGGCGATCGTCACGGGCAACACGGTCGTCGTGACGGCCTCGGAGAAGTCCCCGCTGCCCGCCCTCTCCCTGAGCGAGGTGCTGGCGACCTCCGACCTGCCGGGCGGCGTCGTCAACGTGCTGTCGGGCCGTACCGCGGAGATCGCGGGCCCGCTCGCCGCGCACCAGGATGTCAACGCGATCGATCTCGCGGGCGCCGGGGCCGACTTGGCGAAGGAGCTGGAGACGGCTGCGGCGGAGAACCTCAAGCGGGTCGTGCGCCCGTCCCGTACGGACTGGGCGGCCGACCCGGGCACCGACCGCCTGCTGGCCTTCCTGGAGACCAAGACGGTCTGGCACCCGATCGGCGTCTGACCGTCCTCAGGCGCTCAGCGAGCCCCGCCGCCCGGAGATGCGGCGGGGCTCGCGCTGTGAGCGGGTGTCGGCGGTGTCAGCGGGTGTCCGTGGCTCCCGCGGTCTCCCGCTGCGAGTCCCACCCGCCGGGCAGCTTGCGCGCGACCGGGCCGGTCACCGGCAGGTCGTCCAGCGACTGGCCGTCCGTGAGCTGCCCGGTCACGCTCTTGGTGCTGACCGGCTTGAAGTCGGCGACCTGGGTGCCGACAGCGTTGTTGAGCGGATCCGCTCCCGTATTGGAGAGCGGGTTGACCGGGAGGCTCTTGGCCGGTCCCGCGACTCCGGCGACGGCGGGCCCGACGCCCTTGTTGGCCCCGCGCAGCGAGCCGTTCGGGTCGGCGAGCAGCTTGCCGCCACCCTGTGCGAGCAAGGCGGCGGTCTTTTCGCCGCCGGGCACGGGCAGCGCGCTCGCGGTCGCCGCACCGCTCGCGCCGAGTACGGCGCCTGCGGCTGCCGCGATGAACCCGGCGCGCAGCAACGCGGCCTGGACGCCCTGGGCATGGGCCGCCATGGGGGACTTGGAACGTGCGTGAGAGGCCATGGGCCACCTGCCAGTTCTGAGGATTGCGTAATCGATCGACAACGCAGAGTAGTTGAACTCGGGCCCGGGAAGCCAATGTCTCGCCCCAGCGGGTCGCTACTCCGCACGTATGCGCGAGAATGGTGTTCCGTGACCTTCCACCACCGCCACGCCCGCGTCGTGCTGCTCACCGGCCCTTCAGGCTCCGGCAAGTCGTCCCTCGCGGCCCGCACCGGGCTGCCCGTGCTGAACCTCGACGACTTCTACAAGGAGGATGGGGACCCGACGCTCCCCCGCCTCCCCGACGACTCGGGTACGGACTGGGACTCGCCGCTGTCGTGGAACGCGGACGCGGCGGTCGAGGCGATCGAGGAGCTGTGCCGTTCGAGCCGTACGACGGTGCCGTTGTACGACATCGCGAGCAGCTCACGCACCGGGAAGGAAACGATCGACATCGGGCGCGCGCCGCTGTTCGTCGCGGAGGGCGTCTTCGCCGCAGACGTGGTGGGCCGGTGCCGCGAACTGGGGCTGCTGGCGGACGCGCTGTGCCTGCGCGGGCGGCCGTCGACCACCTTCCGGCGGCGGCTGCTCCGCGATCTGCGGGAGGGCCGCAAGCCGGTTGCGGTGCTGCTGAGGCGGGGGTGGCGGCTGATGCGCGCCGAACCGGGGATCGTGGCCCGTCAGGCGTCGCTCGGCGCGCACCCGTGCGGGAAGAGGGAGGCCTACGACCGCATCGTGGCAGCGGCAGCCGGACGCACGCGAGCCGAGATCAAACCGCCAAGTACAGCAACCATCAATTGAGGAACCCCAACGGCGAGCAACCACCTCCACGAGAGCGAGTGCCGGTTCAGGCACAGAAGCAGGACCGAGCAGACCCCCCGGCCACTCGGTCCCGCTTCCCCCTCTCCCCACCAGTCCCCCGACAGGCGGGCCCCCGGTTGCCCCCGTATCCCCCCGGTTCCCCCCGTGCTTCCCCCGTTCCCTCTCCCCCCGGCTCTCAGGCGACCAGCTCGCCGAACGACTCCTCCTCGTTCCGGCCGAAGCTGAGCACCTCGTCCTCGCGCAGCCGGCGCAGGGAGCGCCAGATGCTGCTCTTGACCGTGCCGACGCTGATGTTCAGGATGTCCGCGATCTCCGGGTCCGTACGGCCCTCGTAGTAGCGCAGTACGAGCATGGTGCGCTGCAGCTCGGGCAGCCGGGCCAGGGCCTGCCAGAGCACGGCACGCAGCTCGGTGCCGCGCATCGCGTCCTGGTCGCCCGCCGTCTCCGGCAGCTCCTCGGTCGGGTACTCGTTGAGCTTGCGCCGGCGCCACGCGCTGATGTGCAGGTTCGTCATGGTGCGGCGCAGGTAGCCGCCGACGGCCGCCTTGTCGCTGATCCGGTCCCAGGCCCGGTAGGTCGAGAACAGCGCGTTCTGCAGCAGGTCCTCGGCCTCGTACCGATCGCCTGTCAGGTGGTAGGCGGTCGCGTACAGAGAGGCGCGGCGCTCCTGTACGTAGGCGGTGAACTCCGCCTCCGACAGGCTCTGCCGCTCCCCCGTGCCCTCCCTGTACGCCGCGCCCGCTCCCCCGTACCCCCCGTTACCCCCACTGCCCCCGTCACGGATCGTGTTCGCGCCGATCGCCTGGGGGTCCCCCCAGCGGTAGCCGGGGGAGTAGGGCAGCCACTGACGCCCGGTGCCGCGAGCGCACCCCCGCCCGTTCACGGCACCGGACTTCTCTGCGCTCCGGCCGACGTCGTGCAGACGCGTGACAACTGCGCTGGTTGTGGTGGCGTGCAGCGTGTTCATCTCGCGCCCCCCGTCGGTGGAGTCTGACCGTCATTTCCTGTTCCGGTCGGTCGCCCTCCCGGTGTCGAAAAGACTGCCGGGCCAGTTTCATCGCGCTGTCTGCCGACTGTCACAGCCGTGTCACAGGGGATGGGGTATACGGAGCGGCACCTCTGCGGCCCACACTGGACCCATACCAGCAGAGAAGTGATCCGCCATGATCAGAAAGCCGAGGAACACCGACGACCGCGAGCTGCGGCGCATGATGGCCGAGGCCGTGGAGGTGCTTCAGGAGGACCCGCCTCCGCACAGGGAGGTCGTCCGCGACGCTGTGGACACGATCGCCCTCGGGGCCATGTTCGACCAGTTGATCAAGGGAACCCAGGAGCGGCAGCGCCGCCACCGCGTACGTCTGCGCATGGCCGCGCACGGCGGCTACGCGCACGGGAGGTGACAAGGGCCCCCTTAAGCCGGCTCCGGAGGCCGATGGCAGGCCGACTAGCAGGTCAGGCGAAGGGTTGGCCCCGGCCGAGCGAGTTGGGCCAGAATGACCACCGTGCCTTTCCTGTTGCTGATCGAGGATGATGACGCCATCCGTACGGCCCTCGAACTCTCCCTGAGCCGCCAGGGCCACCGCGTGGTGGCCGCGGCCACGGGCGAGGACGGCCTGAAGCTGCTGCGTGAGCAGCGGCCCGACCTGATCGTGCTGGATGTGATGCTGCCCGGGATCGACGGGTTCGAGGTGTGCCGCCGGATCAGGCGCACCGACCAGCTGCCGATCATCCTGCTGACCGCGCGCAGCGACGACATCGACGTCGTCGTGGGCCTGGAGTCGGGCGCCGACGACTACGTGGTGAAGCCCATCCAGCCGCGAGTGCTCGACGCGCGTATCCGGGCGGTGCTGCGGCGCGGCGAGCGGGAGTCCAGCGACTCCGCGACGTTCGGCAATCTCACCATCGACCGCTCGGCGATGACCGTCACCAAGAACGGCGAGGATCTGCAGCTCACGCCGACAGAGCTGCGGTTGCTGCTGGAGCTGAGCCGCCGGCCGGGCCAGGCTCTGTCGCGCCAGCAGCTGCTGCGGTTGGTGTGGGAACACGACTACCTCGGCGACTCCCGCCTCGTGGACGCGTGCGTGCAGCGGCTGCGCGCCAAGGTCGAGGACGTGCCGTCGTCACCGACCCTGATCCGTACGGTCCGTGGTGTGGGCTACCGGCTGGACGCGCCATCGTGAGCGCCCGCCCGTCGCCCCCCGCCACCCTTCCACGCAAGGCTCCCCCAGACTTCGTCCGGGGGTACCCCCAGCGCGCCACCTCGTGTTCCGCGGCCGCCGGGCCGCACGTGACCGCGAAAGCCGCGCCTCTGCGCCGTGCGGTCGACCGTGACATGAACCGCTGGCGCGGCGGGGCGAAGGAAACGACACTGTGAGGGATCCGTCGCCGCCAGGCCGGGTGCGCGGCTGGGCGGCGACCGTACTGCGCCTGACCAGCCTGCGGCTGCGTCTTGTGGTCGTCTTCGCGCTGGTCGCCCTGACCGCCGCCGTGTCCGCCTCCGGCATCGCGTACTGGCTGAACCGGGACGCGGTGCTGACCCGTACGCAGAACGCCGCCCTCAACGACTTCCGCAAGTCGCTGGAGGACAACGCCGGTTCGCTGCCGCGGCGCCCGCCGTGCGACCAGCTCCAGGACGCCGCGAACCGGATGGCGAGCACCACGCAGCACTACGAGGTCGTGCTGATCGACCGGGAGAAGGACGGCAGCGACTGCGCCGCGCCCTCGGACTCCGAGGTGTTCACGCTGAACGTGGTGCCGCCGGCGCTGCGCAAGGCGGTCAACAAGGAGCGCCCGGCGGACGAGGGCGACGGGGTGCCGTACCACCTGTACTGGCAGCGGATCACGATAGGCGGCGACCCCTTCCTCGTCGGTGGTGCGAAGGTGATCGGCGACGGGCCGGCCGGCTACATGCTCAAGTCCCTCGCCTCCGAGCGCGACGATCTCAACTCCCTCGCCTGGTCGCTGGGCATCGCCACCGCGCTCGCGCTGATCGGCTCGGCACTGCTCGCGCAGGCGGCCGCGTCGACCGTGCTGCGGCCCGTGCAGCGGCTGGGTGAGGCGGCGAAGCGGCTCGGCGAGGGCAAGCTCGACACCCGGCTGCGGGTGTCGGGAACGGACGAACTCGCCGATCTGTCACGGACGTTCAACAGGACGGCGGAGTCGCTCGAGGAGCGGGTCGAGGAGCTGAGCGCGCGGGAGGCGGCGAGCCGGCGCTTCGTCGCGGACATGTCGCACGAGCTGCGGACGCCCCTGACGGCGATCACGGCGGTGACCGAGGTGCTCGAGGAGGAGGCCGACAACCTCGACCCGATGATCGAGCCGGCCGTACGCCTGGTGGTGACGGAGACCCGCAGGCTCGGCGACCTGGTGGAGAACCTGATGGAGGTCACCCGGTTCGACGCCGGCACCGCGCGCCTGGTGCTGGACGACGTGGACGTCGCGGACCAGGTGACGGCCTGCATCGACGCGCGGGCCTGGCTGGACGCGGTCGAACTGGACGCCAAGCGCGGCATCATGGCGCGCCTCGACCCGCGGCGGCTCGACGTGATACTGGCGAACCTGATCGGGAACGCGCTGAAGCACGGCGGTTCGCCGGTGCGGGTCTCGGTCCGTACGGCCGCCGAGGGCACCGAAGAGGCACAGCTGGTCATCGAGGTCAGGGACCACGGTCCAGGCATCCCCGAGGACGTTCTGCCGCACGTCTTCGACCGCTTCTACAAGGCGAGCGCGTCCCGCCCGAGGTCCGAGGGCAGCGGGCTCGGCCTGTCCATCGCGCTGGAGAACGCGCACATCCACGGCGGTGACATCACCGCGGCCAACTCCCCCGACGGCGGAGCGCTGTTCACCCTGCGGCTGCCCATGGACGCCTCCCGGCTCGCGCCGGGCGAGGACGGCGACGGCGGCGCGGACGACAACGGAGGCGAACGATGAGGCGGTGGCTGCGCGCGGCAGCGGCAGCGGCGGCCGCGCTGGGCGCGCTGAGCGGCGCCGCGGGCTGCGGCATCCGCGGCACGTCAGTGCCCGTGGACGCCGGTCCCGCACCCTCGCGCGCGTCCTGTGAGGTGTCCGGGGACCGGGGCGCGGCCGCGGACTCGGTGAACTCCGTGCCGGTGAAGGTCTATCTGGTCTGCAGCGCGCAGCTGCTGACGGTGGACCGTACGGTGCGGATGCCGGGCGACCGGTTCTCCACAGACCGTACGGCGGTCGGCCGCGCCCTGCTGGCCGAACTGCAGGACCAGCCGACCGCGGCCGAGGCGGAAGCCGGGTTCGCCACCGAGGTACCGGGCTCCCTGGAGGTCTCGGGTCCGCGCGAGGGGGATCCGGACGCGGCGCTGCGGCTGAGCAGGCTGCCGGACGAGCTGCCGCCGTATGCACTCGCACAGATCGTTTGCACGTTCGCGGAGACGACCGTGGCCGACGGCGGCCGCTCGGTGGTGCTCGGCGGTCCTTCGGACGACGAGCCGAAGCGCTATCCGTGCACCGAGGGCCTGCGGACCCGGCCGGACGTGGCACAGACCACGGGCACTCCGATGGGCTGAGCACGGAACCGGGCCGCCCGCGGTCCGCGTCCTCCTGGTCGTGCACCGTCTTGGCTCCGGCGACCGCCCCACCGTCCGCTTCCGCGCGACAGGACTCGTACTCCTCGTCGCGCATCTGCTGGTCGTCGGCTGGCTCACGCTGCGCCCGCTGAGGGTGCCGTGGGTGTCGGCGGCGAATCTGCGGCCGCTGGTGACGATACGGGCGGAGCTGGCGCAGGGCCCCTGGGACGCGGTGCACAGCCTCGGGCCTTCGCTGCTGCTCCTCGCGCCGCTCGGGGTGCTGCTGCCGATGGCGAAGGGCCGGCTCGCGGCGTGCGGTCTCGGTTCGCTGGCGCACACGGTGTTCACGGGTGCGATGGTGTCGCTGGGCATAGAGCTGCTCCAGACCGACGTGCCGGGACGCACGCTCGACGTGGATGATCTGCTGCTGAACACGGCGGGGGTGGCGATCGCGTATCTGCTGCTGGTGCCGCTGCTCGGGGTCGTCTTGCGGCTCCGCCGCAAGGACCGGGGTGGAACGGCGGCGGCCCTCCACCGGGAGGAGGGGTCTCAGGGGCCGACTCCGACGATCCCCAGGGTCGGGATCGCCCCGTAGAGCGGCGCTTTGTGTGCGGCCGACTGCGAAGGCGCACCGCGCGGCCCGGGACACGACCGGCCGGACGTCATGGCAAGAGCCCCTGCTCGTACGGCAGTACGGGCAGGGGCTCGGCCTTCGTCCTCGACGCGTCGGAGTCGTCGTGCGTCGTCGTGTCGTCGTGCGTCGTCGTGTCGTGTGTCGTCGGCGGATTCTCCGGGTGTCAGAGGCCCAGCGGGGCGCCGCCGAGCTTGCCGACCGGCGCCGTGTTGCCGACCGGGAGGCCGCCCAGCAGCCCGCCCTTCTTACCGCCCTTGCCGGTGTTCCCGGTGTTCCCGGTGCTCTTGATGATGTTTCCGTTGTCGCCGGTGCTCCCGGCGGTGCCGGAGGCGGTGAGACCGGCCAGGCCCTGCTGGGCGCCGGGCAGAGCCGCGCCCGTGGCCGGGGCGACGGCCTGCTGCCCGGCGCCGACGGACTCGGACGTACCGGCGGGCAGGGTCTTGGTGACCTCCCCCAGCGGCAGGCTCTGCAGCGCGTCACCGGGGACGGCGGCGGAGGCCGGGCCGGCGGCGGCAGCGGCGAAGGCGGCGCCGAGCGCGGCGACACCGAGGGTCTTGGCGGTTCCCTGCTTCATCGAAATACATCCTCGTGATGGGGGAGGTGTGCGGCGGCACCGCGACACGGGCATGGCGGAGATACGGCCATACACGGACCGTGACCGCGGGACTCCGAAAAGTAGCCAGCCAAGGCCGCTCGCCGCAAACCGCGGAAGCGGCCGGGTCATCAGAATCCCAGACGCTTCGCGCCATTCCGGGTATTCCGCCGTCAGTCCCGCGAGGCGTCGGAACCGCTGGTCACCGTGGGTCCTGCGGCACTCTGGCGGAACAGCCACTCCGACTTCAGCTCGGCATATCCGGGCTTGATCACGTCATTGATCATTGCCAGACGTTCGTCGAAAGGAATGAACGCTGATTTCATCGCATTGACGGTGAACCACTGCATGTCATCGAGCGTGTACCGGAACGTCCTCACCAGGCGCTCGAATTCGATGCTCATGCTCGTGCCGCTCATCAGCCGGTTGTCGGTGTTGACCGTGGCCCGGAAGTGGAGACGGCGCAGCAGCCCGATGGGGTGCTCGGCGTACGAGGCGGCGGCGCCCGTCTGGAGGTTGGAGGTCGGGCAGAGCTCCAGCGGGATGCGCTTGTCGCGGACGTAGTTGGCGAGGCGGCCGAGCCGGACCGTGCCGTCGTCGGCGACCTCGATGTCGTCGATGATCCGGACGCCGTGGCCCAGCCGGTCGGCGCCGCACCACTGGAGCGCCTGCCAGATGGACGGCAGTCCGAAGGCCTCGCCGGCGTGGATGGTGAAGTGATTGTTCTCCCGCTTCAAGTACTCGAAGGCGTCGAGGTGGCGGGTGGGCGGGAAGCCCGCCTCCGCGCCGGCGATGTCGAACCCGACGACGCCCAGGTCGCGGTAGCGGTTGGCGAGTTCGGCGATCTCCAGGGCGCGGGCCGCGTGCCGCATCGCGGTCAGCAGGGCGCCGACGCGGATACGGAGGCCGTTGCCCCTGGCCCGCCGCTCGCCCTCGCGGAAGCCCTCGTTGACGGCCTCGACGACCTCTTCGAGGGTCAGCCCGCCTTCGAGGTGCTGCTCGGGGGCGTACCGGACCTCGGCGTAGACGACTCCGTCCGCGGCCAGGTCCTCGGCGCACTCGGCGGCGACCCGGACCAGGGCGTCGCGGGTCTGCATGACGGCGCAGGTGTGCGTGAAGGTCTCGAGGTAGCGTTCCAGCGAGCCGGAGTCGGCGGCCTCCCGGAACCAGTTGCCGAGCTTGTCGGGCTCGGTCTCCGGCAGACCGCTGTAGCCGGTCTCGCGGGCCAGGTCGACGATGGTGCCGGGGCGCAGCCCGCCGTCGAGGTGGTCGTGCAGCAGCACCTTGGGGGCCCGGCGGATCTGGTCCGGGGTCGGTGTGGTGATGGTCTCGCTCGTCATCTCCGCACTGTAACGCCTACGCGCGTAGAGGGCTCCGATAGATACGGAACGGTGACCCGCACGCGGGGTGGAGTACACCCCTGCGTCTGCCATCGTTTCAGACATGGCTCAGCAAGCAGCGCCGGTGCGGGGTGCCCGGCTGGGGCGGGCGGTCGGGGCGACCGGCACCGGTGAGACGGTCCACGGAGTGCTGCTCCTGCTGCCCGGCGGCGAGCCGGTGAGCACCCGGCGGCCCTCGCCGGTCACCGCGGCGGCCGCGCGGCCGATAGCCAGGCGACTCGCCCGGGAGGGCCGTGGCGACGGGCTCGTGGCGCACGTCGTGCGCTACCGCTACCGCGGCTGGAACGGCTCCAGCTCCCACCCGGTCGCGGACGCCCACTGGGCGGCGGACGAGGCCGTACGGCGCTACGGCGACGTGCCGGTCTGCCTGGCCGGTACGGACATGGGCGCCCGCGCCGCCCTGCGCGCCGCCGGGCACCCGGCCGTCAACTCCGTACTCGCGCTTGCCCCCTGGCTGCCGGGCCCCGGGACACCGGAGGGCCCCGATCCGGTGAAGCAGCTGAGCGGGCGGCGGGTGCTGCTCGTGCACGGCACGGACGACGAGCGGACCGATCCCGAGCTGTCGTACCGCCTCGCGGAGCGGGCGAAGAAGGTCAACCGGGATGTGTGCCGCTTCGAGGTGCACACGGACGGGCACGGCCTGAGCCAGCATCGCTCCGAAGTCCTCTCGCTGGCCGTGGACTTCATACTGGGCGCGCTCTTCGCCCGCGGCTTCTCCCGCCCGGTGGCCGACGCGCTGGCGGCTCCCCCGCCGCTGGGACTGCGGATGCCCCTGGCGGCGGGCTTCGGCGCGGCGCTGCGCCACTGAGGCTGGTTTGTGGGCGTTCGTTCCGCGGGGCGGAACGAATGCCCACAACGTGGGATCACCCCCTAGTCATCCCCTGGTCAGGGCATCCACGCCCCGACGGTCCCTCGTGTAGGCGGAGCCCGCCCAGGCCAGGGTGCGGAGCAGCATTACTTGAATCTGACGTCAGGTTCAAGTATAACGAGCCGCAATGGAACTGCGCCAAGCGCTATCAGGCGGATCCGCTCGCGTTCACGGACGGGTCCGTGTATCCCGCCGAGGGCGTCTACGAGCGGCCCCGGATTCAAGGTCTGGGAACCGGGGGAGCCCTCGGCCTTCTGAGAGATCCGCCCGAACAATTCGCCGATCAGCAGGGAGCTTTCCGGATATGACAGCATCGAAGGCAGCGAACCCCGACTTCGCGCAGGCCGTGAAGAGCGCGGTGCTGAGCATGCCGGCCGCGCAGCACCTGGGCTTCGACTTCGGTCGGGTGGAACCAGGAGAGGTCGAGATCATTCAGCCGTACCGCAAGGCACTTACGGAGCACAGCGGCTTCTTCCAGGGTGGGGTGATCGGTTCACTGGCGGACTTCGCCGGAGGATCGGCGGCCGGCACCTTGCTGCCGCCCGGGTGGGTGAACATGACCATCGATTACACCGTCAAAATCCTGGCTCCGGCGAAGGGCGAGAAGCTCATCGCACGCGGCCGGGTGGTCAAGGCGAGCACCACCATCACGGTCGCTGCGGCCGATGTCTTCTCGGTCGGCCAGGCCGAGGAGAAACTGTGCGCCACGGCCTTTGTGACCATGCGCAATATCAAGCTGCACAAGGCCTGACGCCCGGTGCCGGACGACGAACGAGCACCTTCCCGTCGTTGACCGTGCGCAACGCGCCGCGGGACTCGTCGATCACCGGACGGCCCGGGTAGCTGGGTCGGTGGCCGTGGCCAGTTGCAGAAGGCGGCCGAGGCGATCGACGGGCGGTGGCCCCCGGCTGCGGCGGCTGCAGGTCCTTGCCTGCGCCGGGCAGGGGGCGCACGCTGGAGTCATGGCTGCTCAGGGCCCTACGCTCATCTCTTCCGTGCAGCGGGCGTTCCGTCTGCTGGAAGCCGTGGGTGCACACGAGAGCGGCGCGCCGGCGAAGCAACTGGCGCGCGAGGCGGGGCTGCCTCTCGCCACCACGTACCACCTGCTGCGCACCCTGGCCCACGACGGGTACGTCCAGAAGCTCGCCGACGGCGGGTTCGTCCTCGGGGACAAGCTGCACGCGCTGCACACCGGAAGTCGTGATCAGGCGCTGCTCAGCCGCATCCGCCCCACGCTCGCCGCGCTGCGGGACGAGCTGTCGACCGCCGCGTACCTGACCTTCTACGAGGAGGGCGAGATCCGGGTCGCCGAGATCGTCGACGGTCCCCGGGCGCCGCGGGTCGACCTCTGGGTGGGGTTCGAGGACGCCGGGCACGCCACCGCCCTGGGCAAGTGCGTCCTGCGGGAGCTGGACGAGGACTCCCGCGACGACTACCTCTCCCGGCACCCGCTCGCCGACCTCACCCCGCGCACCATCACCCGCCGGCCCGAGCTGATCCGACGGCTCGAGTCGTCCCCCGCCACCCCGGCCGTTCTGGACCTGGAGGAGTACTCCCTCGGTACGGTCTGCGCCGCTGTGCCCGTCTACATGGGGGACACGCTCGGCTCGCTCGGCGTCTCTCTGCCGGCGGGCCGGCTCTCGCGCCTCGACCAGATACGGGAGCGGCTGGTCCCGACGGCGAGCCGCGTGACCAGGAGCCTCTCGCTCACTATGTGAAATTCCTGTCCTTGTGACGCCCGCGGGCAGCCTGTTCCCTGGATGAAACAGACATTCAGGCACACATGTCGCGAACAGATGAGGACTCCGGACGAGCACATGAGTCAGGCACGAGACCATCAGCACCACTGGCCACGCGCCGCCGCCCACTTCGCCGCCGCCCACTTCGCCGCCACTGTGCCCATATTGATCATCGTCGCCGCTGTGCTCCTCGCCCTCCTCACCGGCGCCATGAGCTGGCTGACGCTGCTCGCCGTCGCGCCCGCGCTGGCCGCCGCCACCAGCAGGCCGCTCGGGGTCCTCAGGACCGGCTTCCTCGCCGTGGCACTGGGCGCCACGCTCGGGGCCTGGCACGGCGTGCCGGGCCGCGAGCTGGCGATCGTGCTGTCCGCGCTGGTCGCCGTCACCCTGGCGAGCAGCCTGGCCGGCGCGCTGCGCGAGCGCCGCGAACAGGTGCTGGCCGCCGTCCGCTCGGTCGCCGAGGCCGCACAGCACGCCCTCCTCAAGCCGGTGCCGGCGACCGTCGGCGAGTTCGAGGTGGCCGTCCGCTACAGCGCCGCCGCGGCCGAGGCCCGTATCGGCGGGGACCTCTACGCGCTGCTGCCCACTCCGTACGGAGTCAGGCTGATCGTCGGCGACGTGCGCGGCAAGGGTCTGCCGGCCGTGAGCACCGCGGCGCTCGTGCTCGGCGTCTTCCGCGAGGCCGCCTACGACGAACCCGATCTCCTCGACGTCGTCGGCAGGATCGAGCGGAGCCTGGCGCGCAACCTCGGCTCCGACGACTTCGTCACCGCCGTGGTCGCCGGGTACCCCGCGACCGGGCGTATGGAGATCGTCAACTGCGGGCACGCCCCTCCGCTGCTGGTGCGCGGATCCGGCGTCACGGCCCTCGAGCCGGTCCACCCGGCCCCGCCGCTGGGGCTGCGCGCCCTCACCGGCGAGACCCCGAGCCTTCAGGTACTGCCGTTCGCCGACGGGGACCAGCTGCTGCTCTACACCGACGGGGTCATCGAGGCCCGCAACGACGGCCGTGAGTTCTATCCGCTCGTCGAGCGGGTGACGCGGCACGCGTCCGACGAGCCGGCCCGTACGCTCGACGCGCTCCACGAGGAGCTGCTGGCGCATGTGGGCGGTCGGCTGCACGACGATGCGGCGCTGCTTCTGCTCCGCAAGCCGGCCGCTTCGGGCACGGTGCCCGCCAGGAGGTCCGCCGAGGCCCCCGGCGCGCTCGGCAGCCGTACGAGCCGGCGGGCCGAGGAGATCCTGTTCGGCCCGGACGACCTCGCCGCCGGAGGTCTGGCGGGATGCCCCGGCTCCGGGTGAGCCGGGCCCACCCGCCAAGCCGGCCCAGCCGTCCCCGGAACCGGGGAGGGATCCCATCCGTACGGCCGCGTGGCCCCTCAGCGGGGAAGCAGTTGGCCGCGGCGGGAGAGGAGGAAGCGCTTGAATGCGGTCACCGGCGGGGTGTCCGGGCGGCCTTCGAGCCACGCGACGCCGATCTCGCGGACCGCGCGCGGCGCCGTGACCGTCAGCTCCGCGACGCCGGGGCGCGGTACCGCCGGGGGCGGCAGCAGGGCCACCCCCAGCCCCGCCGCGACCAGCCCGCGCAGCGTCTCCGCCTCCTCGCCCTCGAAGGCGACCCGCGGCGTGAACCCCGCCTCCGCGCACAGCGCATCGGTGATCCGCCGCAGCCCGTAGCCCGGTTCCAGGGTGACGAAGAGCTCGCCCGAGGCCTCGGCGAGGCGTACGCGCTTGCGTGCGGCGAGGCGGTGGTCGTCCGGCACGACCAGGCGGAGCCTCTGTTCGTCCAGACGCCGGGCCACCAGGTCGGGCGCGTCCGGCATCGGCGAGGTCAGGCACAGGTCGAGTCCGCCCGCCCGCATCCGCTCGATCATCGCCTCGCCGTAGTTCTGGACGAGCTGGAAGCGGACCCGCGGGTGTTCGGCGCGGAAGGTGCGCAGCAGGCCGGGGACCGTCTCGGAGCCGAGGGTGTGCAGAAAGCCGAAGGCGACCTTGCCCGCTGCCGGGTCGGCGTCGGCCCGTACGGACTCGGCAGCGCGCTCGACCTCTGCCAGCGCGCGCTCGACCGAGCCGAGGAAGGAGCGGCCGGCGGGCGTCAGCGAGAGCGTGCGGCCGTGGCGGGCGAACAGGGCGACGCCCAGGTCCTGTTCGAGCCGCACCATCGCCCGGCTGAGGGTCGACTGCGGCACCGCCAACTGGTGTGCGGCGCGCGTCACATGCTCGTGCCGCGCGACGCCCGCGAACTGCGCCAGCCGCGGCGCGAGGAGTGCGGGCCAGGACTCCGGGTCGAGCTCGGCCGCGCCGGGCTCGCCCGTTGGCCGTCCTGTTGCCCGGATGTCTTCTTCGTTGCTGTTCGGTGACGTACGCGGTCGTGAACTGCGGTCATGCGCCATGGGAACGATTATGACGAGTTCGTGCATTGGACGCATGAAACGGGGGTGCCTACGTTGGATACATGCCTCCTGCAGATACCGGGGCGTCCACCACCCTCGTGGACGCCTCCACCGCACCGTCCAAGTCCTTCGACGACCCGAACCCGGAGGCCACCAAGCTGCGCCCCGGCGGCCCCGGTTACCACCGGATGAACGCCGCCCTGTTCGCGGCGGGAGTCGCCACCTTCGCGCTCCTCTATTCCACCCAGGCGCTGCTGCCCGCCATCTCCGCGGGCTTCGGCGTGACACCGGACGCGGCGAGCTGGACGGTGTCCGCCGCGACGGGCGCCCTCGCGCTTGCCGTACTCCCGCTCAGCGCGGTGTCCGAGCGGTTCGGGCGCCGGGCGATGATGACCGCCTCGCTGACGGTCGCGGCGCTCGTGTCGCTCGTCGTGCCCTTCGCCCCCGACCTCGGCACGCTGGTCGCCCTGCGCACCGTCCAGGGCGTCGCACTCGCCGGTCTGCCCGCCTCGGCGATGGCGTACCTGGCGGAGGAGGTACGGGCGAAGGCGCTGGTCGGCGCGATCGGGCTGTTCGTGGCGGGCAACAGCATCGGCGGCATGTCGGGGCGGATCGTCACCGGCTGGGTGGCCCAGGCCTGGGGCTGGCGGGCGGCGCTCGCCGCGGTCGGTCTGCTGGCGGTGCTGTGCGCGGTGGCCTTCCGGCTGCTGCTGCCGAAGGCCCGGCACTTCACGCCGTCCGCGGTCAGCCCGCGGGCGCTGGCCCGCACGGTCAGCGGCCACCTGTCCGACCCGCTGCTGTGCCGGCTGTACGCGATCGGCGCGCTGTTCATGACGGTCTTCGGCGCGGTCTACACGGTGATCGGCTACCGGCTGGTGGGCGAGCCGTTCGGCCTCCCGCAGGGCGTGGTCGGCTCGGTCTTCCTGGTGTACCTGGTCGGTACGGTCTCGTCGGCGGCGGCCGGCCGCCTCGTGGCCCGCCTCGGGCGGCGCGGCGCGCTCTACGCGGCGGTGAGCACCACGGCCGCGGGCCTGCTGCTGAGCCTGTCGGACGCGCTGGCCGCGGTGCTGGCCGGTCTCGTGCTGATCACCGCGGGCTTCTTCGCGGGCCACGCGGTGGCGTCCTCGTCCGTGAGCCGCGCGGCGACGACGGGCCGCGCGCAGGCCTCGGCGCTGTACCAGACGGCGTACTACGTGGGCAGCAGCGCGGGCGGCGCGCTGGGGGCGCTCGCCTACAGCGCGGCTGGCTGGGCGGGCACGGTCGCCCTCGGCCTGCTGGCCGTCCTGACGGCGGCGGGCATCACGATCTACGCGACGCGACGGGCCCTAACGGACCGCCGCGCGGCGGCCAACCGCCGCGCCCGAGCGGCCCACCCGGCGGGCCGGGGCCGCGCGACGGCAGTGGCGGCGCGGTCGTAACCGGCGCCCATGCGCATATCGCCGAAGGGCCGCCCACCGCCGGTGGGCGGCCCTTCATCGTGGGACGGCGGGGGTACTCCGCGCGGCACTCGGTCCGTGGCCGCTCCAGCACGCCGAACGGGACCGGGGGTCCACCGGTCCCGTTCACCCGTACCAGGAAAATCGCAGGTCAAGCTATACGTTCCAGCACCACCGGCGTCGGTTCGTACGCCGTGCCGGGCGAGGCGATGTCGATGGCGCCGTCCAGGGACTGGAGCGCGTAGTCGAACCTCTCCGGCGTGTCCGTGTGGAGGGTCAGCAGCGGCTGGCCCTCCGTCACCGTCTCGCCCGGCTTCGCGTGCAGTTCCACGCCCGCGCCCGCCTGGACCGGGTCCTCCTTGCGGGCGCGGCCCGCGCCGAGGCGCCAGGCGGTGACGCCGACCGCGTAGGCGTCGAGGCCGACCAGGACGCCGGACTCCGGTGCCGTGACCACGTGCTGTTCGCGGGCCACCGGCAGTGCCGCGTCAGGGTCGCCGCCCTGGGCCGCGATCATGCGGCGCCAGACGTCCATCGCGGAGCCGTCCTCGAGGGCCTTCGCCGGGTCGGCGTCCTTCAGGCCCGCCGCGTCGAGCATCTCGCGCGCGAGCGCGAGGGTGAGCTCGACGACGTCGGCCGGGCCGCCGCCCGCCAGGACCTCCACCGACTCGCGGACCTCGAGCGCGTTGCCCGCGGTCAGCCCGAGCGGGGTCGACATGCCGGTGAGGAGGGCGACCGTCTTCACGCCGTGGTCGGTGCCCAGGCCCACCATCGTCGAGGCCAGCTCACGCGCGTCGTCCAGGTTCTTCATGAAGGCGCCCGAGCCGACCTTCACATCCAGCACCAGCGAGCCCGTACCCTCCGCGATCTTCTTCGACATGATCGAGGAGGCGATGAGCGGAATGGCCTCGACCGTGCCGGTGACGTCGCGCAGCGCGTAGAGCTTCTTGTCCGCGGGCGCGAGCCGGTCGCCCGCCGCGCAGATGACCGCGCCGGTGTCGCGCAGCACGGCCAGCATCTCCTCGTTGGTCAGCCGCGCACGCCAGCCGGGGATGGACTCCAGCTTGTCGAGGGTGCCGCCGGTGTGGCCGAGTCCGCGGCCCGACAGCTGCGGTACGGCGGCTCCGCACGCGGCGACCAGCGGGGCCAGCGGCAGCGTGATCTTGTCGCCCACACCGCCCGTCGAGTGCTTGTCGGCGGTCGGGCGCGGCAGCGACGAGAAGTCCATGCGCTCGCCGCTGGCGATCATCGCGGCCGTCCAGCGGGCGATCTCGGCGCGGTCCATGCCGTTGAGCAGGATCGCCATGGCGAGCGCCGACATCTGCTCGTCGGCGACCTCGCCGCGCGTGTAGGCGTCGATGACCCAGTCGATCTGAGCGTCCGTCAGACGGCCGCGGTCGCGCTTCGTACGAATGACGGAGATGGCGTCCATCAGGCGCTCCATCAGGGCTTCCTCCGCAGGCGTTTGAGGTCCTCGGGGCCGAAGGCGTCGGGCAGCAGATCACGCAGCGGGTGAGGTCCCGAGGGGGTGTCGACGAGCATCTCCGGGCCGCCGTGCTCCCACAGCAGCTGGCGGCAGCGGCCGCAGGGCATGAGCAGGTCGCCGTCCGGGCCGACGCAGGTGAAGGCGGTGAGCCGGCCGCCGCCGGTCGCGATCAGCTCGGAGATCAGGCCGCATTCGGCGCACAGCGCGACCCCGTAGGAGGCGTTCTCCACATTGCAGCCACCGACGGTGCGGCCGTCGTCCACGTACGCCGCCGCGCCCACGGTGAAGCCGGAGTACGGGGCGTAGGCCCGGGACATGAGGTCCCGGGCCCGCGTCCGCAGGGCCTCCCAGTCGGTGCCCTGCCCGCTCTCGGCGCTCATGTGCTCTGGCCCCTGCGGTAAGGCTTTCCGATGGCTCTCGGGAAGCGGAGCCGCTGGGCGAAGAGCGCCAGGACGACCAGCGTGGTGATGTACGGCGCGGCGCGCACGACTTCGCCCGGCAGCTCGTCGGTCGTCACGTACCAGACCACCAGCAGGACGCTGACGACCACGTTGATCCCGGCGCCCAGGTACTTCTTGCGGTACGCCTGCCAGATGGCGATGCCGAGCGTGAGCGCGGCGATGAGCAGGAGCAGGGCGTGCAGCGAGGCGCCGCCGCCGCGCAGCTGGAGGGCGTCGGTGAAGCCGAATAGACCGGCTCCCATGGCGAGTCCACCGGGCCGCCAGTTGCCGAAGATCATGGCCGCGAGGCCGATGTAGCCGCGGCCGCCGACCTGGCCCTCGTTGTAGATGTGGATCGAGACGAGGGAGAGGAAGGCGCCGCCCAGACCGGCGAAGCCACCGGAGGCGAGCACGGCCGCGTACTTGTACGCGTACACGTTCACGCCGAGCGACTCGGCCGCCGTGGGGTTCTCCCCGCAGGAGCGGAGGCGGAGCCCGAACGCGCTGCGCCACAGCACGAAGAAGGTGCCCACGAACAGGACCGCGGCGATGATCGTGACGACCGAGAGGTTGGTGACCAGGCCGCCCAGGATGCCCGCGGTGTCCGAGATCAGGAACCAGTGCTCGCCCTCGACCGTGGCCAGCCAGTCGGACAGGCCGGGCACGGTCACGGTCGGCAGGCTGTCGGACGCGGGCGACTGGCGCGGGCTGCCGCCCATCTCGGCGGCCTCCCCCGTGGTGAAGCTGACCTTGGCGAGGTACGTGGTGACGCCCACCGCGAGGATGTTGACCGCGACACCGGAGACGATGTGGTCGACCCCGAAGGTGACGGTGGCGATGGCGTGCACGGCTCCGCCGATCATGCCGCCCGCGATGCCCGCGAGCAGACCGACCCACGGACTGGTCTGCCAGCCCGCCCAGGCCCCGAAGAAGGTGCCGAGGATCATCATGCCCTCGAGACCGATGTTGATCACGCCCGCCCGCTCGGACCACAGGCCGCCCAGCCCGGCCAGCGCGATGGGCACGGCGAGTTGGAGGGCGCCGGTGATCAGGGCGGCCGAGGTGAGCGTGCTGGTGCCGGAGATCGCCCGGACCGCGGATACGGCGACGAGGCCCGCCGCGATGATCAGCAGGACGACGGGGAGGGTGAGCTTGCGCCTGCCCACGGCCGCCGGTGTCGCACCGGTCACGGTGGGCGAGGTTTCCGGGGGAGTGACGCTCATGCCGACGCCTCCTGCTTGTCGGTGTTGGCACGGGCCTGGGCGGCGAGTTCTGCCCCGACCTTCTGCTGCTGGCGCTTGAGGCCGTGGCGGCGCACGACCTCGTAGGAGATGACGACGCAGAGCACGATCGAGCCCTGCATGATGCCGACGAGCTCGCGGTCGTACCCCTCGAACTCGAGCCTGTTGCTGGTGCGTTCGAGGAAGCCCCAGAGGATCGCGCCGAGTGCGATGCCGACCGGGTGGTTACGGCCGAGCAGGGCGACCGAGATTCCGGTGAAGCCGACACCTTCGGGGAAGTCGTTGCCGTACGAGAAGCTGTCGTTGAGCAGGATCGGCATGCCGATCAGCCCGGCCATGGCGCCGGAGAGCACCATGCTGGTGACGACCATGCGCTTGACGTCGACGCCGCTGGCCTGGGCCGCGGTCTCCGAGGAGCCCACGGCGCGCAGGTCGAAGCCGAACCGGGTGCGGCCGAGCCCGAACCAGTACACGACCCCGGCGAGTGCGGCGATCACGATGAAGCCCCAGAGGGTGCCGCCCGCGGTCTCGATGTCGAAGAAGTGCGCGGACTCGGGGATCTCGGTGGTGGACACCTGGGTGCCGGCCGGGTCGAGGTGGCCGAGGCGGCCTTCCTTGAGCAGATAGACGATGATCGAGGTCGCGATGAAGTTCAGCATGATCGTCGTGACCACCTCGCTGACACCGCGGGTGACCTTGAGCAGCCCCGCGATCCCGGCCCACATCGCCCCGACCGCCATCGCGGCGAGCATGATCATGATGATCTGCAGCGGGCCGGGCAGGGTCAGCGCACCGCCGAGGGCCGCGGCGAAGAAGGCCGCGAGCCGGTACTGGCCGTCCACGCCGATGTTGAACAGGTTCATCTTGAACCCGATGGCCACGGCGAGGCCCGCGAGGTAGTACGTCGTGGCCTTGTTGAGGATGTAGACCTGGCTGTCCGACTTGATGCCGTAGTCGAACATGATGCCGAAGGCGCTGAACGGCTCCTTGCCCGTCGCCAGCAGCACCAGCGCGGTGATGACGAACGCGCCGAGCACGGCGAGCAGCGGAGCGGCGATCCCCAGGATCAGCCGCTCTTTGTCGAACTTCTTCATCGGGCCTCTCCCCCGGGGGTGTCGCCTTCTCCATGCTCCAGGTGACCGCTGGCGGCGCCGGTCATGGCGCTGCCCAGCTCCTCCGGGGTTACGGTCGCGGGGTCGGCGTCGGCGGTCAGCCGTCCCCGGTACATCACACGCAGCGTGTCGGACAGGCCGATCAGCTCGTCCAGGTCGGCGGAGACCAGCAGCACCGCCATGCCCTCCCGGCGTGCCTCGCGGATCTGGTCCCAGATCTGGGTCTGCGCGCCGATGTCCACGCCTCGCGTCGGGTGCGCGGCGATCAGCAGCTTGGGCTTGTGGCTCATCTCCCGACCGACGATCAGCTTCTGCTGGTTGCCGCCGGAGAGCGAGGCGGCGGTGACCTCGATGCCCGGGGTGCGTACGTCGTACTGCTCGACGATGCGCCGGGTGTCGCGCCGGGCGGCGGCCGGGTCGAGCAGCCCGCGCCTGCTGTTGGGGGCCTCGGTGACGTGGCCGAGCATGCGGTTCTCCCACAGCGGGGACTCCAGCAGCAGGCCGTGCCGGTGCCGGTCCTCCGGGATATAGCCGAGGCCGCGCTCGCGGCGGCCTCGGGTCGGCAGGTGGGTGATGGGCTCGCCGTCCAGCGTCACGGTCCCGGCGTCCGGATCGCGGATGCCGACGATGGCCTCGACGAGCTCGGACTGGCCGTTGCCCTCAACCCCGGCGATGCCCAGCACCTCGCCGTGGTGGATGGTGAAGCCGATCCGGTCCAGCACGGTGCGCACGGTGCCGTCGGGGTCGGTGGCGCTCAGGTGGAGGCCCTCGACCTGGAGTATCGGCACGTCGGTCACGGTCGACTCGGTGGTCTCGGGCGAGGGCAGCTCGGTGCCGACCATCAGCTCGGCGAGCTGCTTGGACGTCACCTCGGCCGGGTCGACGGAGGCCACGGTGGTGCCGCGGCGGATCACGGTGATCCGGTCGGCGACGGCCAGCACCTCGCCGAGCTTGTGCGAGATGAAAATGACGGTCAGGCCCTCGGACTTCAGCTCCCGCAGGTTGTCGAAGAGCGCGTCGACCTCCTGCGGGACGAGGACGGCGGTGGGCTCGTCGAGGATGAGCGTGCGCGCGCCCCGGTAGAGGACCTTGAGGATCTCCACGCGCTGCCGGTCGGCGACGCCGAGGTCCTCGACGTGCACATCCGGGCGGACGCCGAGGCCGTACGCGTCCGAGATCTCCTGGATCTTCGCGCGGGCGCCGCTGCCGATGCCGTACAGCTTCTCGGCCCCGAGGACGACGTTCTCCAGGACGGTGAGGTTGTCGGCCAGCATGAAGTGCTGGTGCACCATGCCGATGCCGCGCGCGATGGCGTCGGCGGGCGAGTGCAGCTCGGCCCGCTCGCCGTCGATCGTGATGGTGCCCTCGTCGGGACGCTGCATCCCGTAGAGGATCTTCATCAGGGTCGACTTGCCCGCGCCGTTCTCGCCCACGAGAGCGTGCACGGTACCGCGCTGCACGGCGATGTCGATGTCATGGTTGGCCACGACTCCCGGGAACCGCTTGGTGATCCCGTGGAGCTCGACAGCGTTGGCTGTCGGCGAGCCGGATGCGGGAGGGGCGCCGGCAGGGGCGCTGGGGGCGTTGATGGCGCACTCCTCTGGGGGTGAGGACGGTAGCGACGTGCAAGGCCCGGGAGAGAAGCTGCGGTCCTCTCCCCCGGGCCCCGGTGACGGGCGGCCCGTACGAGGACGGCCGCCCGCCGCGGTGTTCAGTTGGTCAGCTGCCCGGAGTGGTCGGGACCTTGATCTCGCCGCTCTCGATCTTCTTCTTGGCCTCGTCGATCTTCGGCTTGATGTCGTCGATGTGACCGCCGGTGGCGGCCAGCGAGATGCCGCCGTCCTTGAGCGCGAACCGCTGGGTGCCGGTGAGCGGCTTGTCGTCCTTGACGCTCTTGATGAGCTCGTAGACGGAGCCTTCCACATTCTTGACCATCGAGGTCAGGATGCGGTCCTTGTACGCGGCGAGACCCGGCTGCAGAGCCTGGTCGGAGTCCACGCCGATGGCCCAGGCGTCCTTGTTCTTGGCCTTGCCCACGGCCTCGATGACACCGGTGCCGGAACCGCCCGCGGCGTGGTAGATCACGTCGGCTCCGCCCGCGAGCTGGCCCTCGGCGGACTGCAGACCCTTGTCCGGCAGGCCGAACCCGGCCTCGTTCTCGGCCAGGAAGTCCACCTTGACCTTGGCCTTCGGGTTGGTGTCGGCGACACCCTTCTCGAAGCCGGCCTGGAACTTGAGGATCAGCGGGTTGTCCGTGCCGCCGATGAAGCCGATGGTGTTGGTCTTGGTCTTGAGCGCGGCGGCGACGCCCGCGAGGTACGAGCCCTCCTGCTCGGCGAAGACCAGGTTGGTGACGTTCTTCGCCTCGATCTCGGAGTCGACGATGGCGAAGCGGGTGTCCGGGAAGTCCTTGGCGGTCGCCTCGACGGCGTTGCGGTAGGCGAACCCGACGCCGATGACCGGGTTGTAGCCCGCCTCGGCCAGCTGCGCCAGCTTGTCGGCGCGGTCGGCGTTCGTGTCGCCCTCGCTGGCGGTGAGCTCCTTGACGTCGGCGCCGAGGTCCTTCTTGGCCTTGTCCAGGCCACGGGCCGCGGAGTCGTTGAAGGAGTGGTCGCCGCGACCACCCACGTCGTAGGCGACACCGACCTTGAGGTCGCCGCCGGCGCCGCCGGTCTCGGTGGAGCTCTCTCCACAGGAAGTAACGGTGAAGGCGAGGGCCGCCGATGCGACGCTCGCTGCTGCGATCTTTATTACCCGACGCAAGAGGACTTCCCCTTCGGCTGAAAGCGCCTCTTCCGGCGCTGGCTTCGCGGCATCGTAACGCGCGTAGATGTCAGATAAAGACCTGGTTGGAAGCCGTTATCGGATCGACGCGAAGCGGAGCCGACGGCGACACGTACGTCCGGTCTACGGACGGTGTCCGCCGAGCACCGCGGCAGCCGTGAAGAGTTCCACGCCGACCTGGATGGCGCCTTCGTCCACGTCGAAATCACCGCAATGCAGGTCCCTCCGGGTGGTGTCCCCGACGGGCCGGACTCCCAGCCGCGCCATCGCGCCGGGCACCTGCTCCAGATACCAGGAGAAGTCCTCGCCGCCGAGGCTCTGTTCCGTGTCCTCGATGTGCTCGGGTCCGCGCCGTACGGCCATCGCGTCGCGCAGCAGCGCGGTGCTGCCCGGTTCGTTGACCACGGGCGGGACGCCTCGGATGTAGTTGATCTGCGACTTGGCGCGGTGCAGGGTCGCGACCTCGTCAATGGCGGCGTGCACCAGGTCGGGGGCCGCGCGCCAGGCGGGGAGGTCGAGACAGCGCACGGTGCCGGAGAGCTCTGCGTGCTGCGGGATGACGTTGCACGCGTGCCCGGCCTGGATGCGCCCCCAGGTGACGGCCAGCCCGGAGCGGCTGTCGATACGGCGGTTGATCAGCGCCGGGACCTCCGTGGCCACCTTCGCGGCGGCCGTGACCAGGTCGGTGGTGAGGTGCGGGCGCGCGGTGTGGCCGCCGGGGCCGTCCAGCGCCACCTCGAGCCGGTCGCAGGCGGAGGTGATCGGTCCGGTCCGCAGCCCGATCCTGCCGACCTCGACCTTGGGGTCGCAGTGCAGCCCGACGATCCGCCCGACCCCGTCCAGCACCCCGGACTCGATCGCGTCGGGCGCCCCGCCGGGCAGCACCTCCTCGGCGGGCTGGAAGATCAGCCGGACCGGGTGCGGCAGCCGGCCCTCGCGGGCCAGCTCGGCCAGCACCAGTCCCGCGCCGAGCACGACAGTTGTGTGCACGTCATGCCCACAGGCGTGCGCGCGGTCGGGCACCGTCGACCGGTACGACACGGTCTTGGTGTCCGGAATCGGCAGGCCGTCGATGTCCGCCCGCAGCGCCAGCAGGGGCTGTACGCCGTCCCAGCCGCCCGCGTCCGTACCGATGTCACACATGAGCCCGGTGCCGACGGAGAGGACTTGCGGTTGCAGTCCGGCCTGCTCCAGCCGCGCCATGAGGGCGGCGGTCGTACGGAACTCCTGGTGGCCCAGCTCGGGGTGCATGTGGAGGTCGCGCCGGAAGGCGATGAGCTCGGCGCGCAGCGCGTCCGGGACCCTCCCGGGGAGGTCGGGATCCGCAGGCAGGCCGGCGTCGGTCTCGGGGGACATCAGTTGCTTCACCCTCTGAAGAATACGACTGCCTACCAGGCAACTGTCCTTCGATCAACAAAAGTTCAGCCGGATGGGGTGAGAAAAAGCAGCCGCGGGCCGCATGAGCGGACCCGCGGAGGGGTATGAAAGGGGGTTAACTTCTCAAGGCGCCACCGCGGGCACGGACGGCAGTCGGTGCACGTCACGTGCGGTGCCGGTGACTCCGGACAGGAAGCCCTGGGCGCGCGGGGACGCGGTGTCGGTGAGCCAGGCCGGATCGATGTCGCAGACGGCGACTTTCACCTCGGTA
Organism: Streptomyces sp. 7N604; assembly: GCF_052245475.1. Classification (NCBI taxonomy): domain Bacteria; kingdom Bacillati; phylum Actinomycetota; class Actinomycetes; order Kitasatosporales; family Streptomycetaceae; genus Streptomyces; species Streptomyces sp. 7N604. The sequence goes on from NZ_JBQQBX010000027.1 coordinate 79,505, forward strand.
CCCGCGAGCGCGAGCGGCAGGGTGTGCACCACGGTCGAAGGGAAGCTCAGGATCGTACGCCCTATGGGGCCGCGGCGTGCGATCAGCTCCAGCGGGAGGTCGGGCCGTACGATCTCCAGGCCCGTCTCCTCGGAGAGCCGCTTCAGCTTCTCGGCGCTCTCGCGGCGGTGCGCGAAGTAGCGTGTGGCGCCGTGCGTGCGGGCCAGGGCGCCGACGGCGCCGATGTAGCGGTCGAGGTCGACGACGCCGGTCTCGGCGAGCGAGGTGCCCACCAGGTCCGCGCCCCTGGTGATCGAGGGCGGCCCGAAGCGGGCCCGGGTCCAGGCGAAGTCGTTGGCGGTGACCAGGACCCCGTCCGGCGGCTCGACCGGCATCGAGCTGAACACCTCGACGGTCCTGCGGCCCTCGCGGGGGGTCAGCCTGCGGCGCGCGACGGCGGAGATGGGAGCGAAGACCGCATCGCGCGCTCCTCCGCCGCGGCCGGTGCGGTGCCAGCGCACGAGGCGCTCGCCGCGGGCCAGCTGGGAGACGAACTCCATGGTGGCCGTCCCGTCGTCCACGACGACGAGCTCCCGGGCGCGGGCCAGGGTGAGCAGCAGCTGGACGTACCGGGAGAACGGGTCGCCGATGACGATCCGCCGGGCCCGGCGCAGCGCGGGCGCGAGCGCGCCGATGGTCTGGAACGGCGCCCCGGCCCCGCCTCGCGCGTCCTCCCAGCGCACGCTGAACCCTTCGTCGCGCGCGAGCTCCGCCATGCGGCGCAGCTGGCCGCGGGTCATGGGGTCGTTCGGCGACAGCACGACCACCGTGACGGCTCCGCCGTCACGGTGCGGGGGGCGGGCCGCGGGTGCCGCGGCGCCGCCCTGCGGGTCGCCGCCGACGCCGCCGCCGCTCGCGCTGAGGCCCTCCGCGCGCCCAGCACCCTGCGCGGGGACGACAGATCCCGATCCGGTCCCGGCGGCCCTGCCCGCGGCCCGGAGCGCGTCCGCGTACGCCCACTCCAGGACGTTCAGCAGCTGGACGGGGCTCTCGACGAAGGCAAGGGTGTCCCCGGCCGCCCGCTCCGGTCCCGCATACGCGGGAACCGCGGGCGCACTGCTCGGAGCCGAAGGCCCGGGGTCAGCTGCCGCGGGTGCACTGCCTGGTGCCGCAGGCGCGGGGTCGGGTGCAGCGGGCGCACCGCACGGTGCCGAGGGCGCGGCGTCCGATGCCGCGGGCGCACCGCCCTTTGCCACAGGCGCGGCGTCCGATGCCGCGGGCGCACTGTCCGGGGCCAAGAGCGCGGGGCCCTGTGCCGAGGGCGCGGCGTCCGGCGCCGAAAGCGCGGGGTCAGCTGCCGCGGGTGCACTGCCCGGCGCCGCAGGGGCGGCGTCCGCTGACGCGGGCGCACTGCGGGGTGCCGCGGGGGCACCGTCCGGGGCCAAGAACACGGGGCCCTGGGCCGTGGGTGCACTGATCGGTACCGCAGGCGCGGGGTTTTGTGCCGCGGGCCGTGGGGGCGTCGGCGGGGTCTTCGTGTCTTCTGCCGCCCGCGTGCGCCCCTCATCGGCCGGGTGCGCCGGGGCCGGAGTCAGCGGCTCGGCAGCCGGATGCGCGGGCGCCGGGCCCTGCCCGCTCGCGGGCAGGTTCCCGGCCTCGTCGGCCGGGCCCCGGAAGCGGTCCGCGGGCAGCGGCTCTCGCCGTGCCGCCGGCACGTCCGGGGACGGGGACAGGGACGGGGACGGACCCGCAGGCCCCTCAGGTCGGCTCACCGAAATTCACCCCGTGTTCTCGTGCGGCGGCGCCGGGATCCGGCCGGAGGCCGGGGCGGTCGGGCCGCCCCGGTGGCGGCGCTGCGCACCGCGTTCCCAACCGCCCGCCCCCATACGGTCGGGCGGTTGGGACATCCGCGCCGAAGTGCGGGCGCGGGCGTGGGCGGCCGGTTCGCCGGCCGCCCTGATGCCCGGTCCTCGCTCACCGCAGGTGATGGTCAGACCGCGGCCGGCTCGCGGTCACCGGCCTCGGACTCGGCGACGACGCCCGCGACGCGGCGGAGCTTCTTCATCGGGCCGAGCTCGCTCTCGTAGACCTTCTTGACGCCGTCGCCGAGCGAGTCCTCGATCGTCCGGATGTCACGGACGAGGCGCTGCAGGCCCTGCGGCTCGACCGAAGCGGCCTGGTCGGAGCCCCACATGGCGCGGTCGAGGGTGATGTGGCGCTCGACGAAGGCGGCGCCGAGGGCGACCGCCGCGAGCGTGGTCTGCAGGCCGGTCTCGTGGCCGGAGTAGCCGATCGGCACGTTCGGGTACTCGGCCTGCAGGGTGTGGATCACCCGCAGGTTGAGCTCCTCGGCCTTCGCCGGGTACGTGCTGGTGGCGTGGCAGAGCAGGATGTTGTCGCTGCCCAGCACCTCGACCGCGTGGCGGATCTGCTTCGGGGTCGACATGCCGGTCGACAGGATGATCGTGCGGCCGGTGGCGCGCAGGGCGCGCAGCAGCTCGTCGTCGGTCAGCGAGGCGGAGGCGACCTTGTGGGCCGGGACGTCGAACTTCTCCAGGAAGGCGACGGCCTCGGTGTCCCACGGGGACGCGAACCAGGCGACGCCCTTCGACTTGCAGTAGTCGTCGATCTGGCGGTACTCGTCCTCGCCGAACTCGACGCGGTGCCGGTAGTCGATGTAGGTCATCCGGCCCCAGGGAGTGTCGCGCTCGATGTCCCACTGGTCGCGCGGGGTGCAGATCTCCGGGGTGCGCTTCTGGAACTTGACGGCGTCGCAGCCGGCGTCGGCCGCCGCGTCGATCAGCTTGAACGCGTTCTCGAGCTCGCCGTTGTGGTTGATGCCGATCTCGCCGGTGATGTAGACGGGACGGCCCGGCCCGGCGATCTTGTCACCGAGGGTGCGAAGGCGGGAGGTGTTGCTCATGTAGAAGTTCCTTCTCTAGAGGGAGGGGCCGAGAATCCAGGAGGCGATCTCGCGGATCGCCCCGTTGCCACCGGGGGTGGAGGTGACCGCGCGTGCGGCGCCGCGCACGACGTCGTGCGCACCGGCGACCGCGACGGGCCAGCCGACGAGGCCGAAGCACGGGAGGTCGTTCACGTCGTTGCCGACATAGAGCACGCGCTCAGGGGCGATGCCCTGCTCCTCGCACCACTGCTTCAGTGCGAGGTCCTTCCGGTCGATGCCGTGCAGTACGGGCAGCTGCAGCTTGCGCGCCCGTGCGGCGACGACCGGGTTCTGCTCCGTGGACAGGATCAGCAGGTTCAGCCCGGCGCGGCGCAGGGCCGCGATGCCGAGACCGTCGCCGCGGTGCACGGCGACCATCTCCCGTCCGTCGGAGTCGACGAGCACCCTGTCGTCCGTCTGAGTGCCGTCGAAGTCGAGTACCACCGCGTCGATGTCGTCGCGGGTGGGAAGCGCGCCTGGGCGCGGCGCGTCGAGGAGAGGCGCGAGGACGCGGGCGCGCGCCAGGTCGTGCGGGTCGTCGACCTCGAGCACGCGCGCGGGGTCGGTCCGTACGAGCGCGGTGCGCCCGAAGAAGCGGTGCCCGGCCTTGCGGAAGCCCTCGGCGTTCATGGCGTACGCGGCGCCGGTCTCCAGGAGGTCCTGGGGCCGGTCCTGGCGGCGCGGGCGGTAGGACTTGTCGTGGTTGACGCCGTAGCCGCCGTCCGCCGCGTCGGCCTCGTTGGCGCCGTCGTCGCCGTCCCGCCAGACGAAGCCGTGGAAGGCCGCGACGGTCAGCGCGCTGTCGGCGCCGTCCTCGACGATGGCCCCGGCCACGCCGTCGATGTCCTCGCGGATGAGGAAGGGGCTGGTGCACTGGACGAGCAGCACGACGTCCACGGCCCGGCCGTTCATCGCCTCCTGGGCGTCCATGGCGTGCAGGACGGCGGCCTCGCTGGTGGCGGTGTCGCCCGCGATGGCGGCGGGCCGCTGCACGACGTCGGCGCCCGCGCCCCGGGCCGCGGCCGCGATGCCCGCGTCGTCGGTGGAGACGACGACATCGGTGACGATCCGGCTCGCCAGGCACTCGCGCACGGCGCGCACCACCAGGGGCACGCCCCCGACGGCGGCGAGGTTCTTGGCGGGTACGCCCTTCGACCCGCCCCTCGCGGGGATGACGGCGAGCACGGTGGGGGGCATGAGGGCTCCTTCGGGGAGGTCAGATGGCTGCGTCCCGGCAGCCGGTTGTCGTTCGGTCACAGGTCCCCCATCCGCCGGATGACCGGGGCCACCCGCTGGACGCCGTGCCGGTAGGCGCCGCGCGCCACGTCCCGTACGGCGCTGCGCACGATCCGCCGTACGCCGCCGGTCTCCTCGCTCACGGCGCTCGCGCCGGGCATCGGCTCGCCCTTGGGGTCGAGGTGGTGCCGGGCGAGGATGCCGGGCAGGTAGCCGGGCGCGGTGGCGGTCGTGTAGTACGGCGCGATGGGCGGCAGTTCGTCCGCCGCGAGCAGCTCGGCGACCCGCTCGCGCGCCGCCTCGAACGCGGTCTCGTAAGAGCCGTTGGCGGCCACGCCCTGGCGGCTCAGCCAGAGCGCGTCAGGCGCGGGCCGGTACCCGGCGTCCAGCTCGTCCCAGGAGGCGAGGCAGCCGGAGCCGAGGAAGTGGTGGTTGCCGAGCACCTCTCGGACGCCCAGGTCGGTGAGGACGGCGGTGGGGATGCGCCGGTGCAGCGACTCCAGCGCGGCGGTGGAGCTGACCGTGACCAGCAGGTCGGTGCGGTCCAGGACCTCGCCCATGTGCCCGTAGACGAGGCTGCAGTTGGCGGGGAGGCCGCCGGGGATCTTCGCCGCGAGCTTCTGGTACGGCAGTTCCTCGATGTGCGTGGTGTGCTCACCGGGCTTGCTGCGCAGTTTGACGAGGACCTCGCGCTCGGGGTGCTTGCGGGCGTGCTCCGCGGCACGGCGCAGCAGGTACGTGCGGTCGGTGCGGCTGACCGGCACTGAGGGCTGGGTGGCGAAGACGACGGTGAAGGGGCGGCCCTCCCGGCCCTCCTCGTCGTAGCGCCCGCCCCCGAGGAAGGGGAGCGCGGTCTCGACGACGCTGCCCGCATCGGCGCCCACTCCCTCGTACACGGCGCGGAAGCGGTCCGCGTCGTGGCGGGAGTTGGCGAGCACCAGGTCCGCGCCGTGGCGGAGCAGCAGGCCGTCGGAGAGCTTCTCGTAGACGACCCCTACATAGCCGGTGACGACGACGGGCCGCTTCGCGCGGCCTTTCCAGGCGCGGGCGAGGCCGTGCAGCATGGCCTGGACGGCGCCGCCGACACATGCCAGCACGACGACGTCGTACGCTTCGCGGCCCATGGTCCGCAGGAATTCGACTCCGGTGACCTCGCGCAGCGATTCCGCGCGCACGCCCACCTCTTCGAGCTGCCGGGCCGTGGGGGTCGCGCGGCCGCGCAGGAGAAAGCCGTCGAACTGAACGTCCGATACGATGCGGTTTGTGGTGAGTGCACCCCATTTCCACCGCGTATCGGAATCGGCGAGCACGGCTACCCGCGGACGAGGACTGATACTTGCTGGCACGTCGAAGACGCTAGAAAGCCATTCCGATTGGCGGCCCAACTCGGCCGCAACAAAGGGTTAACAGCAAGTCGACGGATGGAGAATCGGCACGTGAGAGCGGCGGGTTAACTGTTCCGCCATATTTCGTTCACCCACAGGATCACCACACGTCAAGACGAATGCCAGGGGCCCACCTACCGTCTCGCGGGTGGTTAAGCTCTCCGTCATCGTGCCGTTCTACAACGTGCAGACCTACGCGCCCGACACCCTCAGAAGTCTCCGCGCGAACGCCAGACAGGATTTCGAATTCATTCTCGTCGACGACTGCTCGGCCGACGAGACTCCGGAAATCCTCGACCGTGCCGCCCGCGACCTTCCGGGAGCCGTCGTCGTACGGCACGAGAAGAACGGCGGTCTCGCCACCGCGCGCAACACCGGCCTCGACGCCGCGCGCGGCGAGCATCTGACGTTCCTCGACGGCGACGACTGGCTCAGGCCCGGCTACTACGAGGAACTCCTCACGGCCATCGAGGACTTGGGCTGCGACTTCCTCCGCACGGACCATGTGCAGTGCACGGCGCGGGCGCGCTCGATCACCCGCGTCCCGCACGGCAGGCGCGGTGTCGTCATGAACCCCCGGGACGCGATCCTGCCCGCCGACCGCTCGACCTCCGTCGACTACGCGTACGCCTGGGCGGGCATCTACCACCGGCGGCTGCTGGACGACGGGCTGCTGCACTTCCGGCACGGACTGCGGACGGCGGAGGACCGGCCGTGGATCTGGCGGCTGCACCGGGAGGCCAAGTCCTTCGCGGTCGTCGGCCTGCTGGGCGTCTACTACCGGCGCGGAGTCGCCTCGTCCCTGACCCAGATCGGGGATGTCAGGCAGCTCGATTTCATCCGCGCCTTCGACCAGGTCATCGACGAGACGGCGAAGGACCCGGAAGCCGCATCGCTGCTTCTCAAGGCGGTGCGCACCTACTGCGCCATCATTTCCCATCATCTCGGCAGCATCGAGAGGTTCGAACCACCCGTGGCACGTAAGTTGCGGTCGATGAGCGCGGCCGCCCTGAAGCGCATGCCGCAGGACGTCCTGCAGGAGGCACTCGACTCGATGGACTATGAGCGCGCCTCCCGGCTGCGGCGGCTGCGCCGCCGTCCCGTCCCGGCGGAGGTGGCCGCCTGATGGCCGCGCTCCCCTCCCCCCGGAGCAAGGGCAGCAGGAAGACCCAGATCTTCCTCGCCTCCACCCTGTACGGCGCCGCCACGCTCGCCGCCGCCCTGGACTCGGACCTCTTCGACCCGGCCGACCAGCGCATTCTGCTGGTGAGCAACAACGCGGCCACCCCCGAGACGACTCCGGCCGTGGACGCCATGCCCGGCTTCCAGCGGCTGCGCCGCCGCTTCGACCGGGTGCTGTCCTGGAACGAGACGATCTTCCCCTTCCACCCGGGCGGCTGGTCGCCGCGGATGGACGACGTACCGCTGTGGGAGCGGCACCTGCGGCTGCTCTGGGACCTCGGCGACGACGCGGTCGAGCTGGTCGTCGAGTCCATCCAGGTCAACCCGGCGCTGGCGCTCGCCCAGCTCTTCACGGGCGCGCCGATCGACGTCTACGCCGACGGCCTGATGAGCTACGGGCCGACGCGCAACAAGCTCGACCCGCTGGTCGGCACCCGTATCCGCCGGCTCCTCCATCTGGACCTGGTGCCGGGCCTGCGGCCGCTGCTGCTCACCGAGTTCGGCGTGGAACCGCACATCGTCCCGACGTCGGGCTTCACCAAGGTTCTCGCCGAGCTGGCCGAGGACGCGGACACCGCGGACCTCCCGCAGGTCGAGGAGCCCGCACTGCTGCTCGGCCAGTACCTGTCCGCCCTCGACATCCTCACCAGCGAGGAGGAGGAGCGGCTGCACGTGACGATGCTGCGCGGCGCCGCGGACCTCGGCCACCGCAAGGTCGTGTTCAAGCCGCACCCGACGGCCCCGGCCCGCTGGTCGCGGATGCTGGAGAAGGAGGCCGGGGAGCTCGGCGTCGAACTGACCGTCCTCGACTCCCCGTTGCTCGCCGAGGTCCTCTACCAGAAGATGCGCCCCGCGCTCGTCGCCGGCTGCTTCTCGACCGCGCTGCTGACCGCCAGCGCGCTGTACGAGCTGCCGGTCGCGCGCACCGGCACCGATCTGCTGCTCGAGCGGCTCGCCCCGTACCAGAACAGCAACCGCGTCCCGGTCACCATCGTCGATGCGCTGCTGCCTGAGCTCACCGACAAGGCGGCGGTCACGGCCTGGACCCCACCCGGCGCCGCCGAGGTCGAGGACCGCCTCACCGGCCTGATCAGGGCCGTGGGCTACGCGATGCAGGCGCAGATCTACCCGAGCCTGCGCCCCGAAGCCGAGCGGTACCTCTCCACGAAGCTCACCCCGCACACCTGGCGCTACTTCAAGCGGCGCCGGCTCACGTCCCTCGCCCTGCCCGGCGCGATCCCGTCCCAGCTCGCCTTCCTGCCGCGCAACGCGACGGTGCGCAGGGTCGCGCGCAGGGCCCGCGCCGTACAGCGCCGGCTGGTGAAGAAGAGGGCCGCGTTCGGATGACGTTCAGCGCCGGCACCACCCTCCCGAAGAGCTCACCGGGAGATACGACCTCACCGGGAGGCCCTGGAGCCCAGGGAGCGACCGCCCCAAGTCACAGTCCGGGGGCGCGCAGCATACGCAGCGCGCCCCCTGCCCACCGCCTGCGCGCCCTCGACGGTCTGCGCCTTATAGCAGCGCTGATGGTCGCCTTCTACCACTTCGGCGGCCGCGACGGCGAGATCGGCGATGCCTGGGGAACGTCGCCGAACGTCCAGTTCCCCACGGCCTCCCAGGTCTTCGCGTACGGCTGCCTGGGTGTGCAGGTCTTCTTCGTCATCAGCGGCTTCGTCATCTGCATGAGCGGCTGGGGCCGCCCGCTGCGCTCCTTCTTCGCCTCGCGCGTCTCGCGGCTGTTCCCGGCGTACTGGGCCGCGATCATCCTGGTGACAGCGGTCTTCGCGGTCCCGTGGGTCGCCTACGACGCGGTCTCGCCGAGCGATGCGCTGGTCAACCTGACGATGCTGCAGCAGCCGCTGGGCGTCGACCGCGTGCTGGGCGTCTGCTGGACCCTCTGGGCCGAACTCCGCTTCTACGCCCTCTTCGCGCTCTTCGTCATCCTGCCGGGCGCCACCCGGCAGCGGATCGTGCTGTTCTGCGCGGTGTGGACGCTGGCCGCGGCGGTCGCGGAGGCCGCGAACGAGCCGCTGCTCGACGTGGTGCTGATGCCGGAGTACGCGCCGTTCTTCATCGGCGGCATCGGGCTCTACCTGGTTCACCGCGACCGCCGCGACACGACGGCCTGGGGCATCGTCGCGGCAGGCTGGCTCCTCGGCCAGCACTACGCGGTGAGCCGGCTGTGGCACCCGCCGAACCCAGACTTCTTCTCGTACCGCCCGTCCTACGGGATCGTGGCCGTGGTGACGATGGGCTTCGTGGCGGTGGGCGCGATCGCGCTGGGGTACCTGCGGTGGGCGAACTGGCGCTGGCTGACGGTGGCCGGCGCGCTGACGTACCCCTTCTACCTGGTGCACGAACACCTGGGCTGGGTCACGGTCCACGTCCTGCACCGGACGTTCGGGCTGCCGTCGTACGTGACGCTGCCGGGGGCCGTCGTCTCGATGCTGGTGCTGGCGTGGCTGCTGTACCGGTTCGTGGAGACACCACTGACCCCGCGGATCAAGAAGGCGCTGACGTCACCGCGGCGGTAGGGGCGATTCCCGTATGCGTATCGACTTACGGCGTCGGGCAAGCCCTTCCACACGGCGGCGAACGCCGGAAATTGGTTGCCCTGTCTACAACAACCTTCCTCGGTAGCGTGGTTTTCAGGGACAGACCTGGCTGCGCACGAGGGGAGTAGGGGCCATGGGCAGGCAGATCACACGCGCCGTCGAGACGTACCGGGCCGTCGCCGACGCCGGCCGCGCGGCCGAGCTGGCCGACACGACGTCGCCGTTCCAGATAGAAGTCCGGTTCCTCGGAGGACTGACGAGCGGCCAGAAAAGCGCCTTCGCTCGAGCCGCCGACCGCTGGGCACGCGTCATTGTGGGTGATCTGCAGACCGTGATCATCCGTGACCTCACCGGCGAAGTCGTGGTCGACGACCTCCTGATCGATGCCGAGGGCGTGGCGATCGACGGCATCGGCGACACCCTCGGAGAGGCGGGTCCGACCCATCTCCGGGACGAGTCGGCGGCAACCGGGGCTCTGCTCCCCGCAAAGGGGATCATGAGATTCGACAAGGCCGACCTGGCCAATATGGAAGACGAGGGCACACTCCTCGACGTCATCACTCACGAGATGGGCCACGTGCTGGGCATCGGGACCATCTGGACCGATTTCGGCTTCCTGAAGGACTTCCCCGGCCGCAATCCGACCTTCGTCGGCCCCGGCGCCATGGAGGAATTCGGCAAGCTGAAACGGAACGGACAGCCCGCACCCGTACCGGTCGCGAATGTCGGGGGCGCGGGAAGCGCGGGCGGCCACTGGCGCGAGAGCGTCTTCGACCACGAGTTGATGTCGCCGAACATCGGCGGCGCGGGCAATCCACTGAGCCGCATGACGGTGGCGAGCCTCGCGGATCTCGGCTACCAGGTCGACCGCGATGCGGCCGAGGACTACGCGCTTCCGGATCTCTTCGAGGTCGCGGTGTCGGGCCGCAGCCTGGAGCATGTCGCACTGGTGGGCAACGGTGTCGTGCTCCCGACGATCCCCACCAGGGTGCCTGCCGAAAGGCCCTGACGGACGCGGTTCCCGTCCGCGGGGTGGATGGCCATGTTCAACCGCCGAGCCGAAAACGAGCTCAACCTGACGGCTCCCCTGCCGGCTCCCCGTTTCATCGCCTGGTGGGCGTGGACCGGCGTGGGGACTGCCGGGCTGCTCGGCCTGCTCGCGTGGGCAGGCGAAGATCACCGAGCCTGGGGAGACACCTCGTGGGACGACTGGATGTGGCCGCCGGTACAGAATCTCATCGGGTGGCTGGGGCAGGTGTGCGGCGGTCTCGGCCGGGTGTTCAAGGAGAGCGAAGGCCTCCCCATAGGCCAGCGCATGGCATTCATCGCGTACATCCTGCTGCTCCTCTACGTGTACTGGAGAGCGACACGAGCCTGGGTGGCGTACAAGCCGGGCCCGGTCGATGTGCAGAAACTCGAAGATGCAACACCCACGGACCTGGTGAGTCCGCCCATCGACGACTTGACTGCCGAATTTCGCCGGCACTTGTCCGAGAGCAGCATGTACGCGCCGACCACACTGCCCGCCCAGGCTCCTGAAACGAGCTTTCTGGAACTGCTGGGCGACATCGAGATCGAGCCGAACAAGCTGGGGACGATCCTGCCGCGACTGCTCAGCAGACTGAGGCCGAAGCTGGCTTATCGGGTCGGCGGAGTGCTCCGGGTCCGGGAGGAGGAGCCGGACAGGCTCGGTGTAACGGTGACCGTCACGGCGTATGTGTTCGGCGGCTCGCGCGCGATGACCGTATGGGCGAGCGACTGGGATGAGGTCATCCACAAAGCCGGATGCTGGGTGGTCAGCACGCTGCTCCCCGTGACCCGTGCCGGGAGACGGCCTCCCTGGCGCCCGTGGTGGGGGAGGGAGCTGAAGCCCGAGCTGTACGAGGCCTATCAGAAGGCGGTCTGGTACGGCCGCGCGGGACGCTATCACGAGGCCTTGGCACGGTATTACGAGGCCATCAGGCTCGATCCCGTGAACCCGTATCTGCGGGCCGAACTGGCGGAAGTGCAGGAGAAGCTCCACCTGCACATCGACGCGCTCGACACCTGCCAGAGGGCACTGTCACTCGACGGCCAGACCGCCCACCACTACAACAAACGCCTGTGGGAGCGCTGTTGGAAGCCGAGCCCGCGTCGGCTCCGCTATCTCATTCACCCGCGACGATTCCGTCAAACCCTTGGCCTGCGCTACAGGAATTCCATCATCCTCGGTACGTCCGATGTGACGGCAAAACAATGGTGCAACCAGGGCAGTTCCTCCAGCAGGACGCGAAAAGCACTGATTCCCGTCCTTGAGGACCGTTACTGGCAGACCGCCGTCGGATTGCCGAAGATAGAACCCCGTGGACATTTCGCCAGGATTTCCGAGGATGACGAGCGCGGAGCTCGGGAACGTATCAGATCCGCACTGAGGGAGCAGGCGGAAGCCGAGGTCCGTTTGATATTCCAGAGAGCCAGCGCACAGGAGACGCAGCGGCTTGCCGCCGATGACCGACGGGCCCGCGTCTTCGGACTCTACTGGATCGACTCGCTGTGGAGCCGGATACGATTCCTCTGGCCGTCCGCCTACGTTCAGAGCGTCCGCGGCGCGCAGCAGTCCCTAACCCAGGGCGCATTCCGGGTCAATCAAAAGGTATGGGGGCCGCTGCGGTTGGCCACGGCCACGGCGAGCATTGATGACGAGGCCGCTGCGCCGGAGAGTTGGCGGCGACCCTATGCCTGGCGTACCGGCCCCGTGATCAAACAGAAGGACATGAAGGTCGCAGACCTCGATCACTGGATCGGCAGGGCCCGCAGACGCCTGTTCATCTGGCCGCGTCGTGACTGGTTGACGTACTACAACAGCGCCTGTGTCTATGCCGTGGCAATGGACCCGGGATTCACGTTCCGCGACGGCTCCGAGGACAACAAGGGGGACAGCAAGAACGGCCTCATCGAGCGTGCTGTCAGGAGGCTGGAGAAAGCGGTTCTGGTACCGAGGGGTGGCTTCACAACAGTGGAGCGGACGTGGCTGGTCAAGGAAGATCCGGATTTGGCGCCACTCCGGGGCGAGGAACGCTTCAAGAGCTTTGCGCGGACCGCGTACCCCCGCCCGCACGTCTCCGATCAGACCCCGCCGATCGACTGGACCGCCGGACAGAAGAGGGACTACGACTACCGGCTCCTCGAGAAGACGGCAAAAGTGATGGAGCAGGTCTGGCTCCGGCGAAGCGCGAACGCTGCCGACAACGACGTTCGCTCCGCGGCCACCTGGCTCCGGGCCGAGAGCGAACTCTGGCAGTGGACACAGAAGATCGCCGCCGCCGACCGCATCCGCCAATGGCGGGACCGCGTCGAACTCGTACGCTCCGTGCAGGTCATCAGCGATCCGGCCGTGTGTGCCACCTCGGGGTTCCCGCCCCCGATGCTCCCGGACGGGGCCGGCCGGGACGGCCGGGAATCCTCCGAAGACCACAGCAAGGTGCTCGCAAGGCTGGAGGAGCATACGAGGACGGGCAGCGACCTGTGCTCGCGGAACGAGGAATGGATCGACATGCTCACGGAGGCCGCGGCGGACGGCGTGGGTTCGCTGGAGACGAAGAACGTCCGCGAACTGTCGATCCGCTACGCGGCGATATGGCAGACGCTCTGCGACTGGCTGGCTCGACAAGCCCCGCACGGAAAAGGTGAAGACGCCTTCCTCAAGGCTCTGGATTTGATCCCTGAGCCTGGCCGGAAATCCGGTTCGGTGCCTCGTGGCAGGAAGAAACTCCTGATGTGAGGGACGCAGGGTTACACCATGCCCATCACGACCGAAGGAACCATCCCGTTCCGCGGCTACCGCACCTGGTACCGCGTCATCGGCCCCCTCCCCACGCCCGGCGCGAAACCCCCGCTGCTCGTCCTCCACGGCGGCCCGGGCATGCCCCACGACTACCTGGAGGATCTGGCCGCCCTGGCGGCATCCGGCAGCCGCACCGTCGTCTTCTACGACCAGCTCGGCTGCGGCCGGTCCGACCGCCCGGACGACCGGCTGCTCTGGCGGATGAGCACCTTCGTCGACGAGATCGCAACCGTGCGGGACGCCCTCGGCCTCGAGCGGATCCATCTGCTCGGCCACTCCTGGGGCGGCTGGCTCGCGCTCGAGTACGTCCTGGGGCGGGCGCCCGGGGTCATCGGTCTCGTGCTGGCCAGTACCTGTGCCAGTCTCCCCGCCTTCGCGGCCGAGACCCGGCGGCTCAAGAACTCCCTCCCCGCCGACGTCCAGGACGTCATCGACCGGCATGAGGCGGCGGGCACGACGGAGGATCCCGCGTACCTCGAAGCGGCCATGGCGTACTACACGCGGTGGATCTGCCGGAAGGTCCCCTTCCCGGACCATGTCATGCGGTCGTTCACCGCCGTGAACGAGGAGCTGTACGGGACCATGCAGGGACCGGAGTGGAACGTGACCGGCAACCTCAAGGACTGGGACGCCACCGCCCGGCTCGCGGAACTCGACCTTCCCGTCCTGGTCACCTCGGGGCGCCACGACGAGATGACGCCCGCGCTCGTCCAGCCCATGGTCGACGGGATCCCGGGCGCGGAGTGGGTGGTGTTCGAGGAGAGCGCCCACTTCGCGATGGTGGAGGAGCCGGAGCTCTACCGGCAGGTCCTCGAAGGCTTCCTCGACCTCGCCGAGGCAGCCGAACGCTGACGGGGGCGCGAAGTGGCCGCACGAGGTGCCAGCACGAGGTGCCAGCACGAGGTATCAGCACGAGGTGCCAGCACGAGGTGCCAGCACGAGGTGCCAGCACGAGGTGTCAGCCAGCCCCGCAGCGTCCCCGCCGGAGGCCGGGCCCGCGGGGCCGGAGCCGCCCTCCGAAGGCCCCTGTCAGCTCTTGTTGAGCGTCCGGGTCACACCGGCGACGACGGCTGTCGTGAGCATCCAGCCGATGGCGATCAGCGCGTATGCCAGCCATTGTGCGGTGCCGCCCGTCCAGTGGTACGCACCGCGCTGGCCGAGGCCACCGATGGGAATCAGCAGGTCGAGGGTGTAGATGAAGGCGCGGAACGGAGGGCCTTCTCCCGGCTTCGTCGGGGTCGGTGTGTGGGCGCCGAACGTCAGGGTGCCGAGCAGGGTCAGCGCGGAGAGCCACAACCCGGCCAGCCACGGGCGGTAGCCGTAGCCGACGGTGACGTCGAGGAGATGGCCCCACGCGCGTCCGGCCGGGTGCAGGGTGCGACGACGGTGGCGCTGCTTGGCCAGGAGCACGCGCCGTGCGTCGTCGTCGTGCCCGATCTTCCGGTACCAGCCCGCGAGCTGCTCGTACGGCTGTGGGGTATAGCCGGGGGTCCGGCGGATCCATGCCAGGCGCCGGACGACATCATCCCGCCGGGACACCGCTTCGGACCGGATGGAACCGTAGACGAAGCCTTCCAGAAGCACTTCGCCGGACCAGCTTTGCTCGCTGTCATGGAAGAACGCGACCTGGGCTCCCCGGAGGTCGACGGCTCCCGAGGGCGGCGTGGCGGGTGTGAAGTCGAAGTCCTCCGCCTGCATCCGTGTGCAGACCAGAGCCCTGCCGTCATCGCCGCCGCTGTCACCGCGGACGCCGACGCCGAGGCCGCCGCTGCCGCTGCCGCTGCCGCTGCCGTCGCCGCTGCCGCTGCCGTCGCCGTCGCCGTCGCCGTCGCCGTCGCCGTCGCCGTCGAGGGAGGCTGCCTCGAAGTGGGCAGCCTCGAAGGTCAGCAGGTCCGTTATCCGAGCGCCACGCAGCCGCACGGTCCCCCGTGCGGTGAACCCTTCGGTGCAATTCAGCGTCGACGCTGTCACGTTGTCCGCGTTGAGGGCCACACCGCCGGGGTTTTCCAGCCGTGCCCCTTGCATGAACAGCCCCCCGGGCAGCTGAGCTCCTATCAGCCGCAGCCCGCCCTGCGTGGTGAGGCCCCTACAGAAGACGGCGCTTTCCATGGCGAGGCCGCCTGCGAACAGTGCCCACGTCCCAGGGACCGAAATCCTGGCCTCGTTCAGGTCCAACTCCCCGGTCACGCGCGCGTTGATGAGCGAAAGGCGGCCGCCTTCCATGATCGACCGGCTCAGGTCGAGGCCGCCGTCGATCCGGGCGAGCCCGGCTTTGATTCCGGGGACCCAGCTGCCTGCCATCCGGATCGTACGGGTCGTGGCGCCGTAGAAACTCGCCCTTTTCTCCAACCGACACTGCTCGAGCCAGAGGGTGTGCCCGATCTCCGCACTCGCCAGATCGAGGCGGCCGGTGATGCGCGCACCGGCCAGTCGCAGGGAGGCGACGGCCCCGGACTGCACGGAGTTCGCGCCCAACAGGAGCGCCGCGACCACCTCGGCCCGGACCGTGCGTTCGGGCCCCCACTGTCCGCCCCCGGCCGGGTCGTCGCCTTCAGGCTCGCCGGTACGCAGATCCACCCGGCGCCCTTCGGGAAAGGCGTTCCACAACTCCCGCTCCGGGTCGCTCAATTCGTCGTATGACAGCACCTGTGCAGGGTAGTGACCTTTATGCTCGCGTCAGGGCGCAGTTGGGCTGAGCGTCTGCTTGATGCCCGCCACCACCACCCGCAACCCGGTCTCGAAGCGCGCGTCGTAGTCGGAGAACAGATCGGCCCCGGCGGCCGCGGCGAGCGGGAACTCCTCACCGATGCGGTCGGCGCGCTCCGCTACGTCGTAGTGCGGATCGCGCTCGCCGCCCTGCACGGGGTACACGGACTGCTCCTCGATGACGAAGCCGATGGTGAAGGCGTACGAGGTGAAGTACGCGTTCACGGCGTCACGGAGGGCGAATCCGGCGCCGGTGAGGGCGCCGAGATAGCTGTCGAAGGCGCCGATGTGGCTCAGGTCCGTAAGGCGCGTGCCGCTGAAGACCTTGGCGCCGTCGCGGTAGCCGAGCAGGGCCTTGCGGAGCGCACGGCAGGTGAAGATGATCGCGTCCTGCCAGGAGACGCCGTCGCCGGGAGCCCCGTCCGCCTCGCTCAGCGGCACGGTCATGCGGCGGAGCATGTCGGTGGCCATCTCGTCGAGCAGCTCTTGCTTGTTCTTGAAGTGCCAGTAGAGCGCCGGGGCCTGGACGCCCAGTTCCTTGGCGATACGGCGCAAGGTCAGGCCCTCCAGGCCCACCTCGTTGAGCAGCCGCAGCGCGGTGTCCACCACCTGCGCGCGGTCGAGTCGCGTCGTCGCCATCGGGCCATTCTCCCAGCCGCGCCGGCCCCCGCTTGACAACTTAACATCGTTAAAGCCACTCTCGAGCCATGGAACTTAACAACGTTAAGGGCGAGATTGAGGACGTGCTGATCGTGGGCGCAGGCCCCACCGGGCTGATGCTGGCCTGTGACCTGGCCCGTCGAGGCGTACGGGCGCGGGTGGTCGAGCGCTCGGACCGGCTCTTCCCGGGCTCGCGCGGCAGGGTCTGCAGCCGCGTACGCAGGAGGTCTTCGACGACCTCGGAGTGATCGGCGCCGTACGGGAGGCCGGGGGCCCGTACCCGCTGATGCGCGTGTGGGAGGACGGCGAGCCGGGCGCCGAGTGGGACGTGATGGAGCGCGCCGAGCCGTCGGCCACGGCGCCGTATCACGAGGTCTGGATGCTGCCGCAGTGGCGGACGCAGGAGATCCTTTACGGGCGGCTGCGGGAGCTGGGCGGGAGCGTGGACTTCGGCGTGACCGTGACGGGGGTGACGCAGGACGCGGATGGGGTCTTTGCGGAAGTGACGTACGCGGACGGGGCGGAGGGGACGGACGGGGCGGACGGGGCGGACGGGACCGTACGCGCCCGGTATCTGGTGGCGGCCGACGGCGGCCGCAGCACGGTCCGCAGGTCAGTCAGCATCGCCATGACCGGCAGCGCAGTCGACCCGAACCCGATGCTGGTCGCCGACATCCGCCTCGACCCGGCCGCTGGCCTGCCGCGCTCCCACTGGCACGTCTGGCCGAAGGCCAAGGGCGGCGGCTTTGCGCTGTGCCCGCTGGCGGGCACGGATCTCTTTCAGGCGGTGGCGCAGTACGAGGACGAGGACGGGGGCGGGGACGGGTCCGCGGCCGCCGCCGAGGCCGCCGGCCACCCGGGCACCTCCCCGGAGGCGATCCGGCGACTGGTGGCGGACCGTACGCACCTGTCCCCCGGCGAGGTCCGGGACATCCTCTGGGCGTCGTACTTCCGCCCGCAGGCGGCGATGGCGGACCGCTTCCGGGCGGGCCGGGTCTTCCTGGCGGGCGACGCGGCGCACGTCCACTCCCCCGCGGGCGGGCAGGGCCTCAACACCAGCATCCAGGACGCGTACAACCTGGGCTGGAAGCTCGGCCTGGTGCTGAGCGGGGCCGCGGCGCCCGGCCTCCTCGACTCGTACGAGGAGGAGCGGATGCCGGTCGCGGCGGACGTGCTGGGCCTGAGCACCCGCTTGCACAGGGCGAGCGTGAACCTGGACGAGGCTGCCGCACGACGCGGCGGGGAGACGGGGCAGTTGTCCCTGAACTACCGCGGCTCCCGCCTCGCCGTCGACCGCCGGACGGACCTGCCGCAGGACGCCCTCCGCGCTGGCGACCGCGCGCCGGACGCATCTCTCCCGGACGGCTCCCGCCTCTTCGACCTCCTCCGCGGCCCGCACGCCACACTGCTGGCCTTCGGAAAGGCCGAACTCCCCTCCGGCCGGCCCGAGTGGGCCCACATCCACCGCATCCCGCCCAGCGCAGACATCGCGACACGGGCCTACGCTCCGGATGCCCCGGACGCCCTCTTCCTGATCCGCCCGGACGGCTACGTGGGCCTGGCGACGGGCCGCGCTGCGGATGTCACGGACTACCTCGCGGATGTGACTAGGGGAAGGCCCCTGGCTACCGGACGCCCTTGACCGCTGCGTTCGGCTGAGCGGAATCCAGTGACGCAGAATCCGGTATCAGCGGTTGATGGCCTGGACTTCCTGGACGTTGACGTCTTCGGTGTTCTCGAAAGTGCCGTCGGGCAATTCGCCGCGGCGCCGGTTGCGAGTTCGACCGCGCCTGATGTCGAGGATTTACCCCCGGCCCTCCCGGGGCCTCTCCGCTTCCGCATCCCACGGAACCCACCCCAGCGCGCCGCGCCACCCTTCGCGCTCATAGGCCCAGCCCTGAAGCACCGAGGCCGCGATGTCACATCCCCCCATGGCGAACGGCTCGGATACGACCGCTCGGTAGTGCAAGTCCGCACTGCCCTCGCGGTACTCGATCACGCTGGTCTTGTCGTCGTTGAGGTAGACCTGCATGTAGTGCTGACTCGGGTCGGGGACGCCGAGGCGCTCGACGATCACAAACCGATGCAGCAGATTCATATCAGCGAGCAGATCGTGCAGCTGAACCTCGGACGGGTCCTCCCACACGGTCCCGGACCACTCTCTGGCGCGCAGCCTGGGCTTCGTCACATCCAGCACCGTACCGGTACGTGCTTCCCGGTCAATCGCGGAGCTTGGCCTCGGCGAACGCGAGAAGTTCATCGAGGCCAATCTCTCGCGGAGTACCAGACTCCGTATCCCAGTCCGCGATGTACCAGGCGCCGTGCCACTCGACGCGCCACACATTGCCGTGGCGGTTCTCGAACTCCACGAAACTGCCGGCACCGCCGTCCATCCAGCCCAACTCCTCCACGAGGCGTCGCAGCTCGGTGAATCCGCGTCCGGGGTTGGTGCTCCGGCCGCCCGTCTTGGTGTTGGCATAGCGCATCTTGAGGAAGGGGACAGGTTCCCGGTCGAGGATGTTGGGCCGCAGCATCTGGAATCGGGTCACCGCTTCCTTGAGCTCTTCCCTGCCGGAGAACTCGCAGGCGTAGGCCGGGAAGACCACGCGGACCAGGGGATTCAGGGCGGGATTCTCGAATTCGTAGAATTCGTGCACCTCGGGCGCAGCTGCGGCAACGGTGTCGAATCTGTATCCAGGGGCCTTGAATCCCTCCGCAGCGCCAAGGAAGGAATTCTGGGCGAAGATCTCTTCCTCGTGCTCACGAGCGAATTCCAGAGCAGCGACGGCAAGGTCCTCGCGGTAGGACTCCCGGGCGCTCAGCTGCAGCAGACGCTTCCCGTCGGCGGAAAGAGCCCCAGCGAAGTCGAGGCCAGGCACTGGAGACCAGTGCCAGGCGTTGTCCAGTCCGACGGGCGAGTCGTCGAGGCGCAGCGTCTGGAGTTCCTTCATGCTCGGCATCAGCCGGTAAACACGGCGAGGGGCTTCGGATACCTGTTCGTCATCATGGTATTCAGCCCTAGGCGACCTGACTGCTCACCAAACGTTCGAGCATGGACAGGAAGTCCTCGAGGTTCGAACCAACTACCTCGCACGGAACTCCCCCCTCCACGTAAACGCTTCCTTCCACACGCGAAGGTGGGAGCCTGTACACCGTTGACCCATCGGTGCTACTGAGAGCGAAGAGCCCACCTCCACCGTCCGATCCGAAAACAACCACTGAATCCTCTCGAGACCCCACGATCTGGGTAGGGAAATCACCACGAAGCCCCCGTAGCGTGAGATCCAGCGGGTGGACGAAGAAGCCCGACTCCAAATCCGGCAGACTGACTCGCGAGACCCGCCCATAGAAGATCGCCAAGTCTTCCGGAATCCCCTCCGCTCCTGCCTCTACTGCGGATTCCGATTCCGATACCGGTTCCACCGCATTAACGTCCGGCGGATACCCGAACTTGGATTCGAATTGCTCGGTGAAGGCGGCCGTGTGCTGATCCATACGAGAGACCCAGCCGTCAATCCACTCACCAGTAATAGTCACGATACCCCTCATCGATTGTCCGGGCGAAGCTTTCGATCTCGGCCCTTGTTGCATTCGGGTTCGCAGCTCGGAAGTCTGCCCAATGGTTGGTTATGTCTTGATGATGGTTGGTTGCACGCGACCCAGACCTGCTTCCGAGGATTCCTCTCATGTTCGATGGATGATCGAAGTCGAAGTCGGCGAACTCCGGGTGACCACGATACTCCTGGGGAATGGCGTGGTGGGCATCCCAGTCCGCAGGGAGTCGCTGCCTGCCGTCCCGATGGAGAGCCGCCTGGAACCTGCCTCGGTAGTTATCGAGTCGAATTGTCGGGAATTCCGGATCCATCCCAGGCGGACAGTCCGGAGCCAGACCCAGCGGATCGGACGCCTGCGTCGGTGTCGCGACGTAGGCATGGTGGTTCGGCGCCGGCTCGAGACCGAGAGGATCCGGCGAGATATAGCGGGCAGTCTCTGGATCGTAGTGACGGAAGTAGTTGTAATGGTGTCCTGTCTCAGGGTCGGCATATTGGCCAGGGAATCGAAGCGGGCAGTCAACAAGACCTGGGGCCTCAGAGAGCGTCGACCCCCAAACCGTAGCGTGCCGCCGCCAAACGACATCCCCATCCTCGTCAACAAGTTCGGTGGGGGTACCGATGAGGTCAGTGATGATGGCGTAAAAACGCGCATCGTAATCTTCTTGTCCAGCAGTTTGGGTCAGTGGCTGGTGGCTGCCCGGCGTATAGTCCCAAGTGAGAACCTGTCCCGCTTCATCAACCTGTTCGGCCAGACGTGTACCGTCCCAGCTGAACAAAGTCTCACGGACTACTACTCCGTCCTCGGTTATGCGTCGTTTTGCAACCCTCCGGCCAATCGGGTCGTAGCAATAATGCCAGTGATGACCGTCTGGAGTGATGGTCTCAGTGAGGCGGTCCTCTGAATTCCAGATGTAGATCCAGGTGCGTTTCTGACCATTGAGCAGGCGGCGCGTCTTTCGTACAAGCCGGCCCTGCGCATCATGTTCATAGCTGCTGCGACCTGCACGCTTGATCAGCGTTCCTGTGAATTCCCGGAATCCGCTGCCCGCTTCTTCGCCTGGTGCCTCTGCGTGAGAGACGTTTCCTGAACCGTCATAGGCATAGCGTTCTGTCCAACCGCGGGCATTCACGGTTGTGACACGACCACTGGCATCTAGTCCGAAGCGGCGAGTACCCGTCGACCGATCCTTGATCTCAGCGAGACGACCGTCTTCGTGATACGAGTAGGCGCGCTCTTCAAGAAGTTCATCCGAGATACCAGGGTGTGCTGTGGCTTTTTGGCCGATCAAGCGATCTGCAACGTCCCACGTCTGAGTTAGAGCAAACGCATTCCCTAGCCGCCGATCTGTCTCGCGCCCAGCCGCGTCGTGCCTGAAGTCCAGTGTTCGACCCGCCGAATCCAGTGTCACCGGCCGGTCTGCGTCGTCGTAAGTCCACGTAGAGATATGCCCGCTGGGGGTCTTCCTTGATATTCGACGCCCGATCAGGTCGTACGTGTACGACGTGGCGTAGCCATTCGTCTTCTCCACCAGAATACGGCCCAGGATATCTCGATCAATGACCAGGTCTGTGTCCGTATTTGTTGCACGAATCAGCCGACCGGCACGGTCGTACTCGTAAGTGGTATCCCCGTCGACCGTCGTCTGACCGGTGGTGCGGCCCATGACATCGCGGGTAAAACTGATCCTCTCGCTTCCCCCGTTTACTCGCGAAGTAAGATGCCCAGCGGCGTCGTGGTCGTACTCGAGGTTCCGGCCGTTGAAGTCTGTCTCAGAAACAAGACGGCCCGCCTCGTCGTAGGTGTAGGACCAGGAAAGCCCTTGAGGGTTCGTGACTCCGATCAGCCGAAGTTCGGTGTCATAGACGAAGCCATAACTTTTTCCGTCGATCCCGGTCCGCGAGGACGTCAAGTCGAAGTGTGTTATTTCATGTCTCGTGACTCGGCCCATGGAATCGGTGTGCTCAAGGAGATTTCCTTCACCGTCCCATGACCACCTCTCGTGGCTTCCATCGTGATTATTGCGCCGCTGCAGCCTTCCTTCGACAGTCCAGCTCATCCGAGCAACTCGGCCCAGCGCGTCCTCGACTACTTCGGCTCGCCCAAATGCGTCTCGCTCAATACTTGCGGAGTTACCCAGCGGATCAACTGCCACAATGATCAAACCTGCCGCGCTCGACGTGAAGCGCCGGGACCGGCCCAGCGCGTCCACGACCTCGGATGGGCGACCCTGGTCATCGTAGATATATCTGGTCCTGTGCCCGGCTGGGTTGGTCGTCTCGATACGGTTGCCGCGCTCGTCGTATGTGTGTCTCCATTCCGCCCCGTCGGTCTCGGTCACCACGATTGGCTGATGGAAATGGTTGTAAACGGCTGTCTCGGTGGTGCCGTCGGGGTAATGAATCGCAGTGAGGTTGCCCGCGTCGTCGTAGCTGAAGCTTGTAAGATGCCCCAGCGGATCAGTGCGGGAGAGAAGGCGACTGTATCTGTCCCACTCACTGCGTTCCGTGTTGCCGCGTGGATCAGTTACGGCAGTGCGCTGAAGTAGTTCGTTGTAATGGTGTGTTGTGGTGTGGCCAAGAGAGTTGGTGTAGCGGGTTTCGCGGTTTTCAGTGTCGTAGGTGATGGTGCAAGAGAGGAATCCGTCGGCACCCTCGCCGCGTATACAACGGTCCTGATCGTCATAGGTGAAGCGGTACCAGGAGTTGTTGCGGTCGGTCCAGGAAGTGATGCGGGCCCGGTCGTCGTAGGAGAGCTTGAAGGGAAGGCCGGAGGAGTTGTAGATCTCGGTGAGGTGGCCTTCGGCGTTGTAGCCGTAGCGCAGGAGGGTGGTGCCGTCGGGACCGTCCTCGGGGTTGGCCAGGCGCAGGCGGGTGATGCGGTCGTCTTCGGTGTCGACATGGACGTGGTAGCCGCCGGAGTGGCGGACGGCGGTAGGGGCGCCGAATTCATCCCGATCGAATTCGATGCGGTGGCCGTTGCGGTCCGATATCGCAGCGAGAGGCATCGTGAAGGCACTGTCGGCAGGCGCGGGCTTCGCGAGCGGGGCGAAGTGGCGGGTATGGCCGGTCCGTGGGTCGGTGATGCGGATAGGGGCGCCAGGTTCTCCGTCCCAGTCCAACGGCCAGCGCGGCCCCTCAAGCGGCATGACCGACGTACCCGGTGCGGGGACGGGGTAGACGAGGATCATGCCGTCCTCGGTGGCGAACAGCGCCCCGTCATTGTCGAGTTCAAGGCGTTCGTCGATCGTGGAGGCCCACGATTCGCCGAACCAGCGGCCCCACCGATAGGTCGACACGTGCGTACGGCGCAATACGAGCGGAAGCAGGCCCGGGAGTTCGACATCAGTCTCCTCCATCAGCATTTCGCCGGAGACCATGTCGATCGGGTCGCCACCCTTGCAGCGGCCGTTGGTGGGCTTACTCTTGCCGATCGCGTCGTCGGCGCCCTTCCGCAGTGCCTTCAGACCGCCGCTGCGGAGACCTTTCGCCATACCCTTCAGGCCTCGAGCCAGCCCACCGAGGGTGGTGAGGCCCTTCATACCGGGGATACAGTCCAAGGCGGCAAAAGCCACATCCAGCAGCGTGGCCTGGCCTTTGAGGTACTTGTTGATCGTATCGGCGAGAACGACCAGGGCAGCGACGACCACAATGGCTGCCAGGATCGGGCCGCCGATGATCATGGCGATGATGCCGACGATCGCGACGACGACCTTGCAGACCGCGACAATGGTGTCCCAGTTGTCCGAGACCCAGTCGACCGCCTCCTCCCACCAACTACGGTTCTGAATACCCGCGTCGGAGGCCTCTTCCAGCTTCTTCTTCGCCTTCGTCGCCGCGTCCTCACGCAGCTTCTTGGCATCCGCGGCCATCTTCTTCGCCGCGTCCAGAGCCGACTGAGCGTTGTCGACAGCCGTCTGCGCGTCGCGCTGGGACTCCTGGGCCTGGGTGTGGTTACGGGTGGCCGCCCGGACCTCCTTCTCATCCGGCGGCGGGACATCCTTCTTCTTGCCCGAGTCCTCGTACTCCTTGGCCTTCTTCCCCGCCCGGTCCACCCAGTCGTTCGCCGACTCCAGCCGGGTGTTGGCCGTCGACAGATCCCGCCGCGCCTCCCGGCCCTTCTCCAGCGCCCGCTTCGAATCGTCCTGCGCCTTCTCCAACTCCGGCCAGTACGCCGCCAGCGCATCCCCGGCCAAGTCGTAGGACTTCTTCAGCTTCCGCAGATTCTTCGGAACGTCCTCGAACTCGGACGTGAACGCGTCAGCCGACTTGCCCGCCCACTTCAGCAGCGCGTCATCCTCGGCCATGCCCTTGATCTGCCGCAGCGCGTCCCCGACATCGTCGGCGAACGCGTGCAGCCTCCGCGCCAGACCCTTGACCCGCTCCGGATCCCCCGGAACCGGATCGGACTCCAGGTCAAGGACATGCCAATCCGTCGGCCGATACCCCACCCCGAACAACCCCCGTCATGCCAACAGCCAGTCACTGTGCACGAGCAACGCACGTACATACGAATCTAGCCGGTGTGTCTGACGAGGTGGAAGGGCGTAACTCACCGAGGCCATCAGGCAGCTGACGGTACGGCAGCAAGAAAGGGGGCCGATGCTTGTGGCGCCGACGCCGTCGGGAAGGGCGTCCAGGCTCAGGTCCTGCGGTTCAGCTCGCTACTCGGGCCGTCACCGGCACGGCCCGAGTCTCCCGTCGAGTCCACCATCACCGGACGATGGTCTGTACTTCCTGGACCTGTACGTCCTGTTCGGAGATCGAGTAGCCGTCGGGTAGAGCGTCAGGCTCCGTGGGACCGTCCGGGCTGCCGGTTGCAGTCCAGGTGACCTTCCAGGTGATCTGAGCCTTGAGGGGGTACGACCCGTCGTTCGTGGCCTTGCGGTATGTGACGTTGCAGTCGGCTTCGGACGAGTCGACCTGATAGGAGTCGCCGGACTTGGCGAAGTCGTAGGTACACGACTGGGGTTCGGCGTACTGCGTGCCGGCCTCGACGCGCAGGGAAACGGGAACAGCGACCACTGTCGCGGCAAGGTTCGCGTTCGGCAGCTCGGCTGTCACCCACACACGGTCAATGCCGTTGTCGAATTTGACGTACGTGGCCAGGTTGACCTTCTGTTTGTCCGCAGCGGGGCTCAGCGTCACTTTGCGTGAGGGCAACTTGGTCGCGCCATAAGCAATGTCGGACAGCATCTTGGGCGTAATGGCGAGGCCATCCGGGGCGGGGTCTGCTGGGCCGACCCACCGCCAGGATTCCGTAGCAGGGCACTGGACCATTGCCTTGCCGGGCGGAAGGTGATCGTTCTGAACGAGCATCCACCACTTGCCGTCGTCACCCTTGTGGTAGTCGATCTCGTTCATCTCCGACATGACCTGGTTGTAGTAGTCATAGACCGTGTCGGCACCCCCCTTTCCGGCCTCCTCGTACTTGGCTTTGATGTAGGACTTGAACTCGTCCGGGCTGAAGAACGGTTCGTACCAGCAAGGAGGCGCAGTCCAGTTGGTGTCGGAGGAAACGAGCGGCTTGGCGTCGCCGCCGTCACTGCTGCCCGTCACCTGAACGCGCGTCGTTATCTCGGTGCCGTCGCTGCCGGCATCCGCTTCCGGCTCCGTGGTCGGAGGCTTCACCCCCGTCCCGGCGACGGCCGGGGAAGACGCAATACCGAGGAGAGCCAGGCAGATTCCCCCGACAGCAAGTCCGCGACTGAATCGGGACCTCAGCTGATCTGGCACGACTTCGCCCTCTCCGTGTACGCGTAGCGGATGACCTGCCAGTCCCCCGACGTGTTCTTCGCGAGGCCCAGCGACCACTGGCTGAAGTCATCGAGAGACGGAGTTGTCTTCTCGACCTTGCCTGTCTTGCGGTTCTTGGCGTATCCCTTTCGCTGATCCTCGCAGTACGTAACACCTGCGGTGGCCTTACCCGTGAGCTTTACGGTCGGCCGGTAGTAGTGGAACGACCCGGTGATCGTCTTCCCGGACTTCCCGAAGTCGTTGATCGTGTCCGCGAACTTGGCACCCTGGAGGCCGGTCCAGTACCGCTTGTAATTCGCTGCACCCCCGTCCCCCTTGACCTGAGCCTCGAGGACGGCCTTGATCGCGTACGTAGTGTCGAGGAGCGCTTCGTTCTGTGTGGCGTTCTCGCCGGTGAACCCGTCGATGTTCACCTTGACGTCCGACGGCAGGTCGAAGGTCGGAGCGTCCGCTGCCGACTCCGACGCGGTCGGGGCCGCGGAGGTCGGGTCACTTGAATTGGCGCCCTCGATCTTGTCTGGTCCCTCTTCGCTGCCGCCTCCGCCACAGGCGGCCAGCAGCAGTGCCGCCGTCGCGGACAACGCGACGGCGATGGGCGCAGAGGTGCGGGTCACGGTCAACTCCCCCGTGTGGAACGGATCGTGGGCGTCGCTCTGTGGTGGTACCACGCAGCTAGGTGCCTGTGCTTCCCCCACAGATTCACGTGGCGCTTCCGTGACTGCAAGTCACGGGGTGTCACGAGTATTCCGCGCAAGCTTAGCGTTCACAGGACCAGCCCGTGTGGTCGGTCTGGCATGGCCATGCCCTCTCCCTCCCGGACTGTCGTTTCAGAAGCGACACTTCCGCACCAGAACCAACGCCGTGGGCCATCTGACGGTGAGCCAGGGCGTCGGCGGCGGCAGAAGGCACCGGCTAGATGATCAAGGACAGGAGGAGGACCTTCGCTGGCGGCTGGCGGGCGCCGACCGACCGCGCCAGCTGCGCTCACTGACCGTGCTGCGCTCGGCCGTTGAGCCGGTCGCCGGGCGGCTGGCCGCCGAGCTGGCCACCGCTGAGGAGTGCGCCGAGCTCACCCAGCACGCGCTGGGCATGGTAGCCACCTCGCGCGGCCAGCAGCTGGAGGCCTATCTGGTGCACGACGTGGCGTTCCACCGGGTGGTCCTGCGGGCCTCGCGCAACGAGATGTTCGCCCGGCTCGGCGATGTGGTCGCCGAGGTGCTGACCGGGCGCACCGAGCACCACGTCATGTTCACCGACCCGGATCCGGCGGCCGTCACCCTCCACGTACAGTTCGCCGAAGCCGTACGGGCCCGGGACGCGGCCCGCGCCGAACAGCTGACCCGCGAGATCACGATCGGCGCGATGGCCGAACTCGACATGCTCGCGCCGAAGTAGACCGACTGCGCCGCTGACCCGCGCCGCTGACCCGCGCCTCTGCCCCGCGCCGCTAACCCGCGCTGCTGAGCGACAGCTTCGCCGCGAAGCCCAGGAACAGCGCGCCCGCAGCCGAGGTCACCGTCGCCGTCAGCCGCCTGCGCCGCCGGAACTGGGCGGCCAGCGCGCTGCCGCCGCATATCAACGCGGTCAGGTAGAGGAAGCTGCACAGCGTGGCCAGCGAGCCGAGCAGCAGGAACGACAGCGCCGGGTGGGCGTACCCGGGGTCCACGAACTGCACGAAGAAGGACACGAAGAAGAGGATCGCCTTCGGGTTGAGCAGACTGATCACCAGGGCGCGGCGGTACGGACGCTCCGCCCCGTCGGAGCCCTTCACGGCCTCCGCCCCCGAGGTGACGGCCGCCTTCATGGCGGCCCGCTGCTCGTGGCGCGACCGCCACAGGGCCCACGCGGAGCGCAGCATCCCTATCGCCATCCACGTGAGATAGCCGGCGCCCGCGTACTTCACGATGCCGTACAGCAAAGCGTTGGCCTGCAGCAGCGAGGCGACGCCCGCCGCCGACAGCACCATCAGCACGGCGTCGCCGCAGAAGACCCCGCACGCGGCCAGGTATCCCGTGCGCACCCCGCGCCGGGCCGCGACCGATATCACGTACAGCGAGTTCGGCCCCGGCAGCAGGATGATCAGTACGAGTCCGGCCAGATACGTCGGAAGGTCAGTCACGCCCAGCATGAGCCGGAGTCTGGCACAGGCCTCCGACAATTCGCACAACCGTCCACAGGCCCGAAGAACGACCCGCCGGCGCCTCCCGGAAGTCCGGCGGACCGGAATCCGGAAGACCGGAAGGCCGGCGGACCGGAAGGCCGGCGGACCGGAATCCCGAAGACCGAAGGCCGGAAGACCGGAAGCCGGAAGGCCCTCAGAACGCGTGAGGCCCTCAGAACGCGTCACTCGGCACGTACGTGCCCCAGACCTCTCTCAGCGCGTTGCACACCTCGCCGAGCGTGGCCCGGGCCGCCAGCGCGTCCTTCATCGGGTAGAGGACGTTGTCACTGCACTCCGCCGCCTTCTCCAGCGCCCCCAGCGCCGCGTCCACCGCCGCCTGGTCGCGCCCGGCCCGCAGCCTCGCCAGCCGCTCCGCCTGCCGCGCCTCGATCGCCGGGTCGACCCGCAGCGGCTGATACGGCTCCTCCTCGTCCAGCTGGAAGCGGTTGACGCCGACCACGACCCGCTCCCCCGCGTCCGTCTCCTGCGCGATCCGGTACGCGCTGCGCTCGATCTCGCCCTTCTGGAAGCCCTGCTCGATAGCGCTGACCGCGCCGCCCAGCTCCTCGACCCGCTCCATCAGCTCCACGGCCGCGGCCTCCACCTCGTCCGTCAGCCGCTCCATCGCGTAGGAGCCGGCGAACGGGTCCACGGTGGCGGTGACATCGGTCTCGTACGCCAGGACCTGCTGCGTGCGCAGCGCCAGCCGGGCGGACTTGTCCGTCGGGAGGGCGATGGCCTCGTCGAAGGCGTTGGTGTGCAGCGACTGCGTGCCGCCGAGGACCGCCGCGAGCCCCTGCACCGCCACCCGCACCAGGTTCACCTCCGGCTGCTGGGCGGTCAGTTGCACCCCGGCCGTCTGCGTGTGGAAGCGCAGCATCATCGACTTGGGGTCTCTGGCGCCGAACTCCTCCCGCATCACTCGCGCCCAGATGCGCCTGGCCGCCCGGAACTTGGCGATCTCCTCGAGGATCGTCGTCCGTGAGACGAAGAAGAACGACAGCCGCGGCGCGAAGTCGTCCACGTCCATCCCGGCCGCCACGGCCGTACGGACGTACTCGATGCCGTCGGCGAGCGTGAACGCGATCTCCTGCGCGGGCGTGGCCCCGGCCTCCGCCATGTGATATCCGGAGATCGAGATCGTGTTCCACTTCGGGATCTCGGCCCTGCAGTACTTGAAAATGTCCGCGATCAGCCGCAGCGAGGGCTTCGGCGGGAAGATGTACGTGCCGCGCGCGATGTACTCCTTGAGCACGTCGTTCTGGATGGTCCCGGTCAGCTGCGCGGCCGGGACACCCTGCTCCTCGGCCACCAGCTGGTAGAGGAGCAGCAGCAGCGCGGCGGGCGCGTTGATCGTCATCGACGTCGAGACCTTGTCCAGCGGAATGCCGTCGAAGAGCACCCGCATGTCCTCGACCGAGTCGATGGCGACGCCGACCTTGCCGACCTCGCCGTGCGCGATGGGCGCGTCCGAGTCGTGGCCCATCTGCGTCGGCAGGTCGAAGGCGACGGACAGGCCCATGGTGCCGTGGGCGATCAGGTCCCGGTACCGGGCGTTGGACTCGGCGGCCGTGCCGAAGCCCGCGTACTGGCGCATGGTCCAGGGGCGGCCGGTGTACATAGTCGGGTACACGCCGCGTGTGAAGGGGTACGCGCCGGGCTCGCCCAGCTGCCCGGCCGCGTCCCAGCCGGCCTGCGCGTCCGGGCCGTACACCGGCTCGATGGGAAATCCGGACTGCGACTCGCGCGCCATCTGCTGTGCCTCCCATAGAGCGGCCGGGGTCTTTCTCCACAGCATGTACCCGTGGTTCAGCCACAGGCAGCACCGGGAACAGATGAAAGGGGAAAGATCGGGAGAACGGGGGAGGACGGGGGACGAATATGCGCAAGAAAACCGCCATGGGCCGAGCGGTCGCGGCCTCCGCCGTCCTGGCGCTGTCCGCGGGAGCGGCCGCGGGCTGCAAGGCCGTGGCGACGCAGCCAGGCGCGGGGAACGGCTCGGCGCGTACGGCTCAGGCGTCCGCCCCCGGGCCCGCCCCTCGAACGGACGCGGCCGAGCGCGCCGACGCCAAGCCGGCGAAGCCGCAGGGTCCCGCCCAGACGCTGATCATGGTCTCCGGCGCGAGGGGCACGATGGTCAGGGAGCTGCAGGCGCGGCTGCGCGAGCTGGCTCTCTTCGACCGCAACCCGACCGGCTACTACGGCTCGATCACCACGGCCGCCGTGACGTCCTTCCAGGCCCGGCACGGCCTCGCCCGCACCGGATCGGTCGACACCGGCACCTGGGCCAGGCTGCGGGCCCTGACCGGGCAGCCGTCCCAGTGGGCGCTCCACCCGCCCACGAGCAAGCCCCTCGGCCGGCCCGACCCGCGCTGCCTCACCGGCCGCGCCCTGTGCATCAACAAGAGCAGCAGCACGCTCGCGTGGATGATCGACGGAAGGGTCGTCTCGGCGATGGACGTCCGGTTCGGCTCGCAGTACACGCCGACCCGTGAGGGCACCTTCAGCGTCTACTACAAGAGCCGGAACCACTTCTCGACGATCTACAAGACGCCGATGCCGTACGCGCTGTTCTTCAGCGGCGGGCAGGCGGTGCACTATTCGGCCGACTTCGCGGCCCGCGGCTACAGCGGTGCCTCGCACGGCTGCGTCAACGTACGCGACAAAGCGAAGATCGCCTCGCTCTTCGCCCAGACCCGGATCGGCGACAAGGTCGTCATCTACCGCTAGGTAGCCGGGGGAAGGGCGGATGAGGCGGAATTCACCGACAGAGCTCAGCCATCGGGAGGCGAGCAGAAAGGCGGAAAAGAGAGGGCGCGGGCGGGGCCGGGGGAACGTGCCCCGCCCGCGCCATATGCGTGGAGCCGCAGGTACGGGGGGAACCCCGGCTCACACACCGCCGATGACCAGTCGGCTCACTACCTACTGCGCCAGGGGGCCGAAAAGTGTCACACCGCTGGTTGAACCGTGGACGGACCAGCGGAAGAGGACTCCGGGGAGGCGGAGGACGACGGGGCGGGGGACGTGCTGGAGGACGGCGCGGGAGCGGGCGCGAACCCGGGCGACTGCGTGTCCGCGCGGGGCTCCGCGGGTGCTTCGGCCCGGTCGCCGTCGTCCTCGCCGCCGCTGTCCTTGTCGCCCTTCTCGCTGCCGCTGCCGCCGTCGCCGCCGTCGTGGCCCTTGCCGCCGCCGTCGCGGCCGGAGTCGCCGTTGCGGTTCTCGTCGAGGACGCGGTCGCAGTAGCGGTCCAGGGCCTTGGAGCCGCCCGCGTCCTTCTCGAGACGGCGCTCCGTACGCCGGTCGAGCGTGCCCGCCTCATGCTTGCGGCACACGTCGACGGCCGCCTTCTGCCGGTCGCCCCCCTTGCCGTCGGGCACCAGCCAGATGTCGCCCTCCGGCGTACTGCCGCCGCCCTCCGACGCGTTGGGGCCACCGTCGCGGGAGTCACCGCGGCCGTAGCCCTCGCCGGTCCCGGTCCCCTCGCCGGTCCCGGACGGGGACTGGGAGGGCTGCCGGGTGTCGTCGGTGATCGAGGGCGGCGAGGAGAGTGCCTCGCCCGTCGGGGCAGCGGACACACTCTGCGCGGGCGCCGGCTCGCCGCTCTCGCCGCCGAACGGCGTGGGCAGGACGCCCGCGCCCGCGGCGACCGCGACTCCGCCCAGCGCACATCCGGCGATCGCCACGGCCAGGCCCGCCCGCAGCGGCCGGCCCATGCGGGACGGCCACCTGGGTCTCGCGATCCGTACGATCTCCGGCGTCTGTGACGAGTGGGGCTCACGCCCCGGCTTCGGCGCCCCGGACGCGGGGGGCGCAGCATCAGCGGCACGGGCGGCATCGGCACGACGCGCAGCATCGACGGCACGCGGAGCATCAGCCGTAAAAGGGGCACCACCGAAAGCCTGCCGACCGCTTTCCTCGCGCGTAGAACCGGAGCGCAGAGCGGTGGCGCGCTCCTCAACAGCCTTCCGGAAAGCCGCCGTCGCGGCGGCCTCACCCGCGAGCTCGCCCTCGCGCAGCCCGTGCCCGTTGCCCACCGCGGGGCCGGCGCCCGCTTCTGTCAGCACCTCGGCCAGCGCCTCGGCGAGCCGCTCGGCCTGCGCACGCGCGCTCGCATCGTCGGGTCCGACCGCGGCGTCGACCGGTTCCCCGCGCAGCAACCGCTCCGCAGTGTCCTTGTCGAGCCAGCTGTACCGGTCGTCGGCCATCACATGTCCTTCTGCGTCCGCGGTCCGGAATCCGTCACACCGGCGGATGTGACCTCGCCCTGGTGCGGATCCCTCTGTGGCGGCACTCCGTCAAGTCCTCCCGCGCCGGCGTCCGGTCCGCCGGCGGGTTCCGCGACCGGGCCGGAAGCGGCGTCCTCAGCGGCCGGGCCCGGGACATCGTCGCCCTCTCCCGGCTCCGCCGCCTCTCCCGCCCCCAGCAGCTCCGCGAGCCGCCGCAGCCCGCGGTGCGCGGCCGTACGGACCGCGCCCGGCCGTTTGCCGAGCACCCCCGCCGCGCTCTTCGCGTCGAGGCCCACCACGACCCGTAGCACCACCGCTTCGGCCTGGTCCTGCGGCAGCCTCGCGATCAGGCGGAGCGTACGGCCCGTGCCGATCGCCTCCAGTGCCTCGCTCGCCGTGTCCGCGTCGGCCGCCTTGTCCGCGAGTTCGGTCTCGTCGCCGCCGATAGCCGGCCTGCGGCCGCGCATCCGGATGTGATCGAGCGCCCGGTTTCGGGCTATTCGTGCAGCCCAGCCCCTGAAGCGGTCCGCGTCACCGCTGAACCGCTCCAGGTCGCGGGCTATCTGGAGCCACGCCTCCGAAGCCACGTCCTCCGCGTCCGGCTCGCCGACCAGCGTCCGCACATAGCCGAGCAGCCGCGGGTGCACCGCTCTGTACACAGTCCGGAAAGCGGTCTCGTCCCCGTCCTGTGCCGCGTGCACCGCGGCAGTCAGCTCCGCGTCGTCCCCCAGCACGCCCTCATCCTGCTTCACTCGTCCCTGTCCGGACCCGCGGGCGCCGAGCTCGATGCCGACCGTCCACGTCACGCGGGAACCAGAAGTTGACGACTGGAGTAAACCATGCCCCGGCATCGGCGCCGCCCGGCGCGATCCAGCACGCTAGGGCCTATGACGGGTGCGCGTCCACGTCCGGGCCGGTGTGACAGAAACTGAGCGCCGTACGCAGAGGGGAGTATGGGCCCCCTTCCGGGCCCTCACCGACGACGGCCGGGGTCTCTCCTGTGGGGGGTGGCGACCCCGGCCGTCCCCTGTGAAATCCGCGTGAATCCGCTGGACTCCGACCCACGGCCGCGCCCCGGCACCGCCCGCGGCCCCTCCCCCGGGCGGCCGCCCCGGCGCCTCCGGAATCCCGGCCCCGCCGAAATCCCGGCCTTGCCGAAATTCCTTCGCGATTCCGTCGCCGCCTCGCCGGCCTACCGCGTACGGTTGCGCCGTGCGGATCTTCCTGGAGACCGAGCGCCTGGTGCTGCGCCGGTTCACCAAGGCCGACGCGGACCTGCTCGTCGCCCTCGACGCCGATCCGGATGTCATGCGCTTCCTCGGCAACGGCAGCCCGACGCCGCCCGAGATGATCACCGACGAGGTCCTGCCCGCGATCCTGCGCCGTTACGAGCGCTTCCCCGGGTTCAGCCACTGGGCGGCGCTGGAGAGGTCCTCCGGCGCGTTCCTGGGCTGGTTCGAGTTCCGGCCGCCGGAGGGGGCCGCCGCCCCGGAGCGGCCGCCCCGCGCCCGTCAGCGACGCTGGGCGAGCCGGTCGGCGAGCCCGACGAACTCAGGCCAGTCGAGCGGGGGCTTGCCCGGGTCCCACAGCTTCTGGGCCACCGCTGCCAGCGGCAACCGGATGCCGGCCGCGACCTGCTCCTCGGTCTGCGCGTTCGCGATGTCGGACCACACGGCGAAGCGGCCGCCCGGCACCTCACCGGGTTCGGTGGACGACGAGGACAGCGCCTGCGTGCCGCGCAGCACCGCCGGGGTCCACTCCTTGTAGATCCGCTCACCCGTCGGATAGACGAACTGGTTCGGCTGCCCGAGCACGTAGTAGAGGTACTCGTCGTTGAGGTTGACCACCGTGCGGCCCTCGGCCAGGTACTCCGCGGGCTGCCGCTCGCCGATCTCCTTGCCCGTCCAGTACTCGACCTCGATCCCCTTGTCGGGGCTCACCACCCCGCCACTGAAGAACCCGTCGTTCCACGCCTTGGGCCGCTTGCCCGCCGCGCGTACGACCGCCGCCCGGTCATTGAGCCAGCCGGTCGCCAGGTCCTGCACGCGCGCGTTGGCCCCGTACTTCTCGCGCGCCGCGGCGGCCAACTGCGGATAGGTCGCTTCGGGGTTCCTGGCCATCAGCGCCTGGTACTCGTCGGCGCCGATGTGCATGTACGGGCCGGGGAAGACGCCCGCGTACTCGCGCAGCAGGTCGTCGACGATCCGCGCCGCCTGCGGGTTCGTGATGTCGACCGCACCGCGCGCGGGGTTGCCGGACGCGCTGGTCAGCTGGAGCGAGGGGTGCGCGCCGATCACCGCGCCCAGGTGGCCCGGCGAGTCGATCTCGGGGATGACGGTGATGTGCAGGCTCTTGGCGAGGTCGAGGATGCGGCGCAGCTCGGCCTTGGTGAGGTGCTGCTCGGAGACGATCTCGGGGTGCGTGGAGCTCTCGATCCGGAAGCCCTGGTCGTCGGAGAAGTGGAGCCCGAGCTGGTTGAGTTTGAGGTCGGCCAGCTGCCGCAGCCGGGCCTCGATCCAGCCGGCCGTGTAGTGCTTGCGCGCGATGTCGAGCTGGAAGCCGCGCTGCGGACGGTCGGGGCGGTCGTCGATGACGCCCTCGGGGACCTTTCCGCCGGAGCGGAGCGACTGCAGGAGGGTGCGGGTGCCGTAGAAGACCCCGGCGTCGGCGGCTCCGGTGATGCTGACCCGGCCGTCGCGCGTGGTGAGCCGGTAGCCCTCGGCGCCGCCGCGCTGCCCGGGGCGGATGGCCAGCTCGACGTCGCCCGCCTTGGCGGGCGGCTTGCCGTACTCGGCCTTGAGTTCGCCGGCGAGCATGCGGGCCTCGTCGGCGAGCGGCCCGTCCGGGGCGACGACGCGCGTGCCGTTCCCGGGCTTCCAGCCGGGCCCGGCGCCGGGGTCGAACTCGCGGACGGAGGGGATGGTGCGCGGCGGCGAGGACGGGGCGTACGTGGTGGGGGGACGGCTCGCGGGCGCGCTGCTGACGGGTGACCGGTCGTCGCCGCCGCGCGGCCCGCCGTTCCCGTCGCCGTCCGAGCAGCCGGCGAGCACGGCGCTCGCGAGCGCCACGGCGACCCACGGGGCGACCCACGCGGCAAGCCGCGCCGGCAGCCGTCCCGGCCTCGTCACATGCATCATCCGTTTAAAACCTCCCAATTAAGGACGAAGGTACGTGTTCCTGTTCGCTTTTGCGTCTACTACGCGCGTGCATTCGCTCCCGTCCGGGTGAAATTCAGGTATCCGTCGGACCGTGGCCGAGATGCACCGATACGGTGGCGCCTCAGTCGTATCTCCAGTCCCCAGCTGACCCTCAGGACTGGTCCGCGCGCCAGGGAATCCCAGAGGAGCCCATGCTGACCAGCGACTTTCCGGCCAGCCCGCCGCACCGGGAACCTGCCACGCCGTCGGCCAGGAGCGCCCGGCGGCCGGTACCGGCACAGAGCCGCGGCAGCGGCCCCGCCGTCACCGCAGCCCTGCCCGGTCTCGACCGCTTCAACACGGCCGCCCCCGCCGCCGCGGAAGCCGCACTGCTCGGCTGCTGCGCCAGCGGCCGCTGGGCGCGCCGCCTCGCCGCCCACCGCCCCTACCCCGACGTCGACGCGCTCCTCGCCGCGGCGGACGAGGCGAGTTACGACCTGACGGCCGCCGACCTGGCCGAGGCCCTCGCCGAAGAATCGGTTGCCCACACCCTCCCCGCCAGGACCGGATCCGCCGCACTCACCGCGCTGCGCGCCGCCCACGCCGCGTACGAGAGCCGCTTCGGGCACGTCTTCGTGATCTGTGTGGACGGGCTGCGCCCCGACGAGCTGCTCGACCACGTCCTCGCCGGGATCCGCGCGCGGCTCGGCCACGAGGTGGAGGAGGAGCGCGCCGTCACCGCCGACGAGCTGCGCAGGACCGCCCGCGGCCGGCTCGCCCGCCTTGTGGCGTAAGCCCGGAATCACGGGCTTTCACATCGCCTGGTAGGCCGTACGTGCCTGTTTGATCACACCTACGGGCCCCCACCCGGGTGAGCCGACAACCCGTCGCTACGATGGCCAGGGCCGGTGGACCGTACCCGGCCGGGCTCGACCGACAGTGAAGCCGGCAGAGCCCCAATCCCCGCTTCCGGAGGGTTTTTCCGTGCCGGCTGGAACGCTGTACCGCGGCCGGGAAGGCATGTGGTCCTGGGTGGCTCATCGAGTCACCGGTGTCCTCATCTTCTTCTTCCTGTTCGTTCACGTGCTCGACACCGCTCTCGTCCGCGTCTCCCCCGAGGCGTACGACGACACCATCGCGCTCTACAAGACACCCCTGGTCGCACTCATGGAGTACGGCCTGGTCGCCGCCATCCTCTTCCACGCGCTGAACGGCCTGCGCGTCGTCGCCGTGGACTTCTGGTCCAAGGGCGCGCGCTACCAGAAGCAGATGCTGTGGACCGTCATGGGCATCTGGATCGTGCTGATGGCGGGGGCCGTCTACCCCGTCCTCAACCACGCCGCGCGCGAGCTGTTCGGGAGCTGAAAGACATGGCATCCACTGAGACTCCGTCGACCGGGTCGGTCGAGCTGACCGACTCCAGCGCCGCGTACGGCCCGGACAACCCGGCGCCCGTCATCGAGGCGCCGCGGGCCCGTACCGGCAGGACGCCGAAGGCGACGCGGACGAACTTCGAGATGTACGGCTGGCTGTTCATGCGGCTGTCCGGCATCGTGCTCGTCGTCCTGGTCATCGGCCACCTGCTGATCCAGCTGGTGCTG
Organism: Streptomyces sp. 7N604; assembly: GCF_052245475.1. Lineage (NCBI taxonomy): Bacteria > Bacillati > Actinomycetota > Actinomycetes > Kitasatosporales > Streptomycetaceae > Streptomyces > Streptomyces sp. 7N604. Next base: position 116,408 of record NZ_JBQQBX010000027.1, read on the forward strand.
GACGGCGGCGTGAGCAAGGTCAGCTTCGCCTTCGTGGCCGGCCGCTGGGCCTCGCCGTTCTGGCAGATCTGGGACCTGCTCATGCTGTGGCTGGCCATGCTGCACGGCGCCAACGGCCTGCGGACGGTCATCAACGACTACGCCGAGCGGGACAACACGCGCTTCTGGCTGAAGATGCTGCTGTACACCGCCACCGTCTTCACCGTCCTCCTGGGCACGCTGGTGATCTTCACCTTCGACCCGAACATCCGCTAGAGCCGGGGCTGACGCACGACATGAAGATTCACAAGTACGACACCGTCATCGTCGGCGCCGGCGGCGCCGGGATGCGCGCGGCCATCGAGGCCACCCAGCGCAGCCGTACCGCCGTTCTGACGAAGCTCTACCCGACCCGCTCCCACACCGGCGCCGCCCAGGGCGGCATGGCCGCCGCCCTCGCGAACGTCGAGGAGGACAACTGGGAGTGGCACACCTTCGACACGATCAAGGGCGGCGACTACCTGGTCGACCAGGACGCCGCCGAGATCCTGGCGAAGGAGGCCATCGACGCGGTCCTCGACCTCGAGAAGATGGGCCTGCCGTTCAACCGCACCCCGGGCGGCACGATCGACCAGCGCCGCTTCGGCGGGCACTCCCGCAACCACGGCGAGGCCCCGGTCCGCCGGTCCTGCTACGCGGCCGACCGCACCGGCCACATGATCCTCCAGACGCTGTACCAGAACTGCGTCAAGGAGGGCGTGGAGTTCTTCAACGAGTTCTACGTCCTCGACCAGTTGATCACCGAGGTCGACGGGATCAAGCGGTCCGCGGGCGTCATCGCGTACGAGCTGGCCACCGGTGAGATCCACGTCTTCCAGGCGAAGGCCGTGATCTACGCCTCGGGCGGCTGCGGCAAGTTCTTCAAGGTGACCTCCAACGCGCACACCCTGACCGGTGACGGCCAGGCCGCCGTCTACCGCCGCGGTCTGCCGCTGGAGGACATGGAGTTCTTCCAGTTCCACCCGACCGGCATCTGGCGCATGGGCATCCTCCTGACCGAGGGCGCGCGCGGCGAGGGCGGCATCCTCCGCAACAAGGACGGCGAGCGCTTCATGGAGAAGTACGCGCCGGTCATGAAGGACCTCGCCTCGCGTGACGTCGTCTCCCGCTCGATCTACACCGAGATCCGGGAGGGGCGGGGCTGCGGTCCGGAAGGCGACCACGTCTTCCTGGACCTGACCCACCTGCCGCCGGAGCAGCTGGACGCCAAGCTGCCGGACATCACCGAGTTCGCGCGGACATACCTGGGCATCGAGCCGTACACGGACCCGATCCCGATCCAGCCGACCGCGCACTACGCGATGGGCGGCATCCCGACGAACGTCCAGGGCGAGGTGCTGGCCGACAACACCACCGTCGTGCCGGGCCTGTACGCGGCCGGCGAGGTCGCCTGCGTCTCGGTGCACGGCGCCAACCGCCTGGGCACCAACTCCCTGCTCGACATCAACGTCTTCGGCCGCCGGGCCGGCATCGCCGCCGCCGAGTACGCCGCGAAGGCCGACTACGTGGAGCTGCCCGAGGACCCGGCGCAGCTCGTCGTGGACCAGGTCGAGCGGCTGCGCAACGCCACCGGCACGGAGCGGGTCACCGAACTGCGCAAGGCGCTGCAGGAGACCATGGACGCCAACGTGATGGTGTTCCGCACCGAGCAGACGATCAAGACTGCCGTCGAGAAGATCGCCGAGCTGCGCGAGCGCTACAAGAACGTCGCCATCCAGGACAAGGGCAAGCGGTTCAACACCGACCTGCTGGAGGCCATCGAGCTGGGCAACCTGCTCGACCTGGCCGAGGTCATGGCCGTGTCCGCGCTGGCCCGCAAGGAGTCCCGCGGCGGTCACTACCGCGAGGACTACCCGAACCGGGACGACGTCAACTTCATGCGCCACACCATGGCGTACCGCGAGGTGGGCGACGACGGCACCGAGTCCATCCGCCTCGACTACAAGCCGGTCGTCCAGACCCGCTACCAGCCGATGGAGCGTAAGTACTGATGAGCACCCCGACGCTCGACAAGGTCGAGGACGCGAAGCCCGCCGAGGCCCCCTCGCCGTACATCATGGTCACCTTCCGGATCCGCCGGTTCAACCCGGAGGTCTCGGCCGAGGCGACCTGGCAGGACTTCGAGGTCGAGATCGACCCGAAGGAGCGCGTGCTCGACGCACTCCACAAGATCAAGTGGGACCTGGACGGCTCGCTGACCTTCCGGCGCTCCTGCGCGCACGGCATCTGCGGCTCCGACGCGATGCGCATCAACGGCCGCAACCGGCTGGCCTGCAAGACGCTGATCAAGGACATCAGCCCTGAGAAGCCGATCACGGTCGAGGCCATAAAGGGCCTTACGGTCCTCAAGGACCTGGTCGTGGACATGGATCCGTTCTTCCAGGCGTACCGGGACGTGATGCCGTTCCTGGTGACGACGGGGAACGAGCCGACGCGCGAGCGCCTGCAGTCCGCCGAGGACCGCGAGCGCTTCGACGACACCACCAAGTGCATCCTGTGCGCCGCCTGCACGACCTCGTGCCCGGTGTTCTGGAACGACGGCCAGTACTTCGGCCCGGCGGCGATCGTCAACGCGCACCGCTTCATCTTCGACTCGCGCGACGAGGCGGGTGAGCAGCGGCTGGAGATCCTGAACGACAAGGACGGCGTCTGGCGCTGCCGCACCACCTTCAACTGCACGGACGCCTGCCCGCGGGGTATCGAGGTGACGAAGGCGATCCAGGAGGTGAAGCGGGCGCTGATCACGCGCCGCTTCTGAGGTTCCCTGTTCCGGCAGGACCGCGCGGGCGGCCTTCGCCGGCACGACCCCGGGGCCCCGCTTCCGTAGACACGGAGGCGGGGCCCTTCTCGTTGCGCCGATTGCGGCCACGGGCCTGGACGGTGAAATGACTCACCGTCAACTTTCCTCACATTCTTTGACGTGCCCCTGACTAAAAAGCCGGTTCCGGTGGCACTCTCTCCTTCGGCACTTCCGCACCGCTCCACCGGGCCGCCCATCCCGTGGCCCGGCCCCCACCGCCCGCGCGGCACCCCGCGCGGCCGCTGCAGAAGGAGTACGCGTGAGACGCACCCCCCGCTCCGTCCTCGGCGCCCTCTTCGCCCTGGGCGCCCTGCTCACCGCAGGAACACTGGCCGCACCGGCCGGCGCGGCCCCCCGCCCCGCCCCCGCCCCGGTGGCCGTCCACGCCGCCGCGGACTCCGCGGCCGCACACCAGCGCATCAGCGACTTCTGGACCGCGGAGCGGATGCGCGAAGCCGCCCCGCTCGACCTGCTGTCCGTCACCCCGGCGGACACCGCGGCCGGCTCGGCCGCGGTGGCCGGCGGCGGCGAAGAGACGACCGTCGCGCCCGTCGGCCCGTCCGGCGCGGGCATCCAGGCCTTCCCCCAGGGCGGTGGGCCCTGGACCGGCGGCGGAAAGGTCGTCGCCACGGCGGGACGGGTCTTCTTCACCTACAACGGCCGCACCGCCTCATGCTCCGGCAATGCCGTGACCAGTGCCAACGCCAGTACGGTGCTCACCGCGGGGCACTGCGTCAAGCTCGAGGGCAACTGGCACACCAACTGGGTGTTCGTCCCCGGCTACCACGACGGCCAGGCCCCGTACGGCAGGTGGACGGCGGCCAAGACGCTCTCCACGCCCCAGTGGTCGGCGAGCGAGGACATCAACTACGACGTCGGCGCGGCCGTTGTCAGCCCTCTGGACGGCAAGCGGCTCACCGAGGTCGTCGGCGGCCAGGGCGTGGCCTTCAACACCGGCTACACCGTGGACATGTACGCCTTCGGCTTCCCGGCGGCCGCACCGTACGACGGGGAGAAGTTCATCTACTGCAGCGGGACGACCTTCCAGGACTTCCTGCTCTCCAGCGACCACGGCATGTCCTGTGACATGACCGGCGGCTCCAGCGGTGGCCCGTGGTTCACGAAGTTCGACGAGGGCTCCGGCACCGGTCTGCAGTCCTCGGTGAACAGCTTCAAGTACAACTTCCTCCCGGACGCGATGTTCGGACCGTACTTCGGCGACGACGCCAAGAACCTCTACCAGGAGGCGCAGTCGGCGTGACGCGTCCTCCTGTGGACCCCGCCTCCTCCCGGGGGCGGGGTCCACGGCCGCCGGGCTGTCACCGCCACCGCAACCACAACCGCCGCCACCAATGCCGTACGCCGAATCGCGGACCCGCGCCTCGGGACCGAGAGTGGTGCCCATGGACGCTCCCCCGCGGGTACCACTGACCCTCCGGGTCAACGGAAGCGATCACCGTCTCGAGACCGACCCCCGGACCACCCTGCTGGACGCGCTGCGCGACCGGCTCGGCCTGACCGGCAGCAAGAAGGGCTGCGATCAGGGCACGTGCGGCGCCTGCACCGTGATGGTCGACGGCAGGCGGGTGGTGTCGTGCCTGACGCTGGCCGCCCAGTGCGAGGACCGCGAGGTGACGACCATCGAGGGCCTGGCGGACGACGGGACGCTGCACGCCATGCAGGAGGCGTTCGTCCGGCACGACGCCTTCCAGTGCGGCTTCTGCACCCCGGGGCAGGTCATGTCGGCGGTGTGCCTGATCAGGGAGGGCCGGGCGGGGTCGGACGAGGACATCCGGGAGTTCATGAGCGGCAACATCTGCCGCTGCGGGGCGTATCCGAACATCGTCGCGGCGATCCGCGAGGTCGCGGGGGCCGGTGGTGGCCATGCGCGCATTTGAGTACGTACGGGCCACGGACGCCGGTACGGCGGTGGCGACCGCGACGGCCGACCCCGGCGCCGCGTATCTGGCCGGCGGGACCACGCAGCTCGACCTGATGAAGGACGGGGTGCTCGGCCCCGAGCGGCTGATCGACATCACGCGCCTCCCGCTGGGCGGCATCACCCGCTCGGACGGCGCACTGCGCGTCGGCGCGCTGACCACCATGGAGGAGCTGGTCGCCGAACCCCTCCTGAGCGAACGTGGGTTGATGGTACGTCAGGCACTGCTGATGGGCGCGTCCACGCAGCTGCGCAACCTGGCCACGATCGGCGGCAATCTGCTGCAGCGCGCCCGCTGCCGCTACTTTCGGGACCCCACCGTGCCCGCCTGCAACAAGCGGCGGCCCGGCACCGGCTGCGCGGCGATCGGCGGCGCGGCCCGGATGCACGCGATCCTCGGCGTCAGCGACCACTGCATCGCCGTGAACGCCTCCGACCTGGCCGTGCCGCTCGTCGCACTCGACGCGGTCGTCCACATCCAGGGCCAGGGCGGGGAGCGGAGCGTGCCGCTGACCGAGTTCTACCTCGAGCCGGGAGACACCCCGGACGCCGAGAACGTCCTCGCCCGGGGAGAGTTGATCACCGCGGTCGGGATCCCGCTGCTGCCGCCGGCCGCCCGCTCGGGCTATCTCAAGGTCCGCGACCGGGCGAGTTACGAGTTCGCGCTCACCTCGGCGGCGGCCGCGCTGGAGCTCGAGGACGGGATGGTCCGCGAGGCCCGGCTCGCGCTGGGCGGCGTGGGCACCACCCCATGGCGCGCACGGGCCGCGGAAGGCGTGCTGCACGGCGCCCCCGCCACCACCGAGACCTTCCGGGCCGCGGCGCGGACCGTGGTCGAGGGCGCGCGGCCGGTGCCCGGCACGGCGTTCAAGGTGGAGCTCGCCCAGCGCACCGTGGTGCGGATCCTCGAGGACCTGGCAGGAATCGGACCGGGAAGCGGACCGGGCAAAGGGCCGGACAAGGGACCGGAATTCGGGCCGGGAATCGGACCTGGAGCGGATTGAGGTGGAGCCATGACGACCCTCGAGGCCCCAAAGGCGCCGATGCCCGCCGTGCTCGGCCCCGGCGTGGACCGCGTGGACGGCCCGCTGAAGGTCACCGGCGCGGCCCCGTACCCCTCCGACATCGGCTTCCCGCGCCTCGCGCACGCCGTGCTCGTGCGCACGACCATCGCGGCCGGGCGGATCAGCGTCATCGACACGTCCGCGGCCGAGACCGCGCCCGGTGTACTGGCCGTGATCACGCACCTCAACGCCCCGAAGCTGGCTCGCGCAGGCCGCACCGTGCTGGGCTCCGAACCCCCGCCGCCGCTGCAGGACGACCGGGTGCTGCACTACGGGCAGTACGCGGCCGTGGTCGTGGCCGAGACCTTGGAGGAGGCCACGGACGCGGCGCGGCTCGTCCACCTCTCCTACGATCCGGGCGATCCGCTGCTCGACCTGGAGGACCCGCGGGTCGTGCCGAAGAGCAACGCCTTCCTGCTGGACATGAAGCGGGGCAGCGTGGCGGACGGCCTGACACAGGCCGAGGTCAGGCTCAAGGCCACGTACAGCACGGCGGAGAACACCAACAACCCGCTGGGGCCCTTCGCCACCGTCGCCGCGTGGGACGGCGACCGGCTCACCGTGCACGACGCAACGCAGTGGCCGTACAACGTCCGCAATGCCCTCGCCGCCGCGTTCCGGATTCCCAAGGAGCACGTGCGGGTCCTGGCGCCCTACGTGGGAGGCGGGTTCGGCGCGGGCCTGCGCACCTGGCCGCACGTGGTGCTCGCCGCGCTGGCCGCCCGTACGGTGGAGCGCCCGGTGAAACTGGTGCTCACCCGCCCGCAGATGTTCACCGGCGTCGGCCACCGGCCGTACAGCGTGCAGCACATCAAGCTCGGCGCCACCCTCGACGGCAGGCTGACGGCGATCGACCACGAGGCCACGACGACGGGGGCGATGGAGGACTCCAATCTGGAGCCCGTCACGCTGGGCACGGCAGCGGCGTACGCCTGCCCCAACGTCGCCACCCACGACAAGCAGGTCAGGCTCAACATCCCCTGCCCCGGCTCGATGCGCGCCCCCGGCGAGGCGCAGGGCAACTTCGCCCTCGAATGCGCCCTGGACGAGCTCGCGTACGAGCTGGACATGGACCCGCTGGAGCTGCGGGTGCGCAACTACGCGGCGTTCCAGCCGCAGACCGGGCTCGCGTGGTCGAGCAAGGCGCTGCGGGAGTGCTACGAGGCGGGGGCCGAGCGGTTCGGCTGGGCGGCGCGCGATCCCCGGCCCGGCTCGATGCGCGACGGGCGCTCCCTCGTCGGATACGGGATGGCCGGCGTCTCCTTCCAGCACTACCAGGCCAAGTGCGCGGCCAGGGCCACCATCGCGCGGGACGGTACGGCGTACGTGCGCAGCGCCGCGACGGACATCGGCACCGGCACGTACACCGTCATGGCCCAGCTGTCCGCGGAGTTGCTGGGCCTGGGCATGGACAAGGTCAGATTCCAGCTCGGGGACAGCGACATGCCGCAGGCGCCGCAGGCGGGCGGGTCCGGGCTGACGGGGGCGCTGGGCAGTGCGGTCCACGACGCGTGCGGGCGGCTGGTCGCCGCCTTCCTCGACCTGGTCCGCAAGGACCCCGCCTCGCCGCTGTACGGATGCCGGATCGAGGACGTGGTCATCGCGGGCGGCCGGATCCTGCGGGCCTCGGACCCCGACCGCGGCGAGTCCTACGCGGACATCCTCGCCCGGTACGGGCTGCCGGAGCTGACTCGGGACGGCAGCTCCGGCACGTCCAAGGGCGACATCGGGCAGCTTGTCGGCTCACTCGCCGTATCCCGGCTGGGGCGGCTCGGCAGCTTCGCGGTCAAGGCGACGCGGGCGACGCTGCCCGCGGGCGCGTTCGGCGCGAAGTTCGTCGAGGTCCGGGTCGACGAGGATCTCGGGGTGCTGCGGATCGCGCGGGTGGTGTCGGCGATCGACGGCGGCCGCATCCTCAACGAGAAGACGGCCCGCAGCCAGATCATCGGGGGCACGGTCGGCGGCATCGGGCAGGCCCTGTTCGAGGAGACCGTCACCGACGCGCTGACGGGCCGTATCGCGAACGCGACCTTCGGGGACTACCTGGTCCCGGTCAACGCGGACGTCCCGGCCATGGACGTGCTCTTCGTCGGCGGCCCGGACCCGGCCACACCCGTCGGCACGAAGGGCATCGGCGAGATCGGCCTGACGGGGATCGCCGCGGCCGTGGCCAACGCCGTTCACCACGCGACGGGCCGGCGGATCCGGTCGCTCCCGATCACCCTCGACAAGCTCCTGTGAGCCGTCGCCTGCCGTCCGGTGACGGGTGATGCGGCACAGAGGGGCCGGGTGGTGCGGCACGAGAAGGCTCTAGGCTCGCGCGTATGAGCGACCCACAGGGGAACCACCGCACGCTCACGCTCACGCTCGCCGAGACCGACGCCCTCGCGGCCGAGGCGCACGCCGGGCAGACGGACCGGATCGGGGTGCCGTACGTCGAGCATGTGCGCGCGGTGGCCCGCGCCCTCGCTCCGGCCGGCGAGCACCTCGCCCAGGCCGCGCTGCTGCACGACATCGTCGAGGACACCGAGTGGACCCTCGACGGGCTGCTCGCGGCGGGCGTACCGGCAGAGGTGGTCACGCTGGTCGACGCGGTGACGAAGAAGCCGGGCACGGCGTACGCGGACATGATCCGCAGAATCGCGGCCGACGAGGGCGCCGCCCTCCTCAAGATCGCCGACAACGCCCACAACTCCCACCCGGACCGGCTGGCCGCCCTGCCGGAGGAGCAGCGGGCGCGGCTGGCGGCGAAGTACGAGGACGCGCGTACAGTGCTGTGGCCGGTCGTCGACCCGGCGCTGCTCAGGACGGTGGTAGGGCGGATCAACCCGTCGCTGCTGGACGGCCCGTGACTGCTGGACGGCCCGTCGCCTCTGGACGGCCCGTGACTGCCGGACCGCTTGAGGTGATCCGGCGCAGGCCGCTCAGGCCTGCTTCGAGGCCAGTGTGACGACGGTGATGTCCGACTCCGCGCCCACTCGTACGGGAGGGCCCCACGCGCCGGCGCCGCGCGTCACGTACAGCTGTGTGTCCCCGTAGCGCTCCAGGCCCGCGACGGTCGGATTGGCGAGCGCGGCGAGGTAGTTGCCCGGCCAGAGCTGGCCGCCGTGGGTGTGGCCGGAGAGCTGGAGGTCCACGCCGTGCTTCACCGCGTCGTGGATGACGACCGGCTGGTGCGCGAGGAGGACGGAGGCGCGGGCCGGGTCCCGGTCGCCCAGCGCCTTCTCGTAGTCCGGTCCCTGCGGGGGGTCCTGGTCCTCGGCCGAGACGTCGTTGACCCCGGCGAGGTCGAAGCCGGGCAGCTCCACGCGCGCGTTCTCCAGCGGGTGGACGCCGAGTTCGCGGACGTACTCGATCCACTGCACCGCGCCGGAGAAGTACTCGTGGTTGCCGGTGACGAAGTACGAGCCGTCGCGGGAGCGGAGGCGCGCCAGCGGCTCGGCGGCGGGGCCGAGGTCGGCGACGCTGCCGTCGACCAGGTCGCCGACGATCGCGACGAGGTCGGGCTGGGTGCGGTTGATCGCGTCGACGATCCGCTGGGTGTGGGCGCGGCCCAGGACCGGGCCGAGGTGGATGTCGCTGACGACGGCGATGCGGTAGCCGTCCGCGCTCCGCGGCAGCTTGGCGAGCGGCACCCGCAGGCGCTTGACGGCGGGGCCGTTCAGCACGCCGTACGTCCCGTACCCGACGGTCCCGGCGGCCACGGCGGTCGCGGCCACGGCGACCGTCCGCGCGACGAACAGCCTCCGGCCGACGGCACTCGCGCCGGCGGGCTTCGAGGCGGGTCCGGCTGCGGCCGCGCCGGGCCTCGCGTCAGCGCTCGCGCTCGTGTCCGTGCTCACGGCCGCGCTGGTGTCCGCGCTCGTGTCCGCGCTCGCGGCGGGAGGGGCCACCGCCGCGCCCGGCCCGGCGCCTACGGCGGCTGCGGGCAGGGGCGCGGGCGTGGCGGTGGCGAGGGGCGGGGCGTCCGGCGTCGCGGCCGCTGTGGCGGCCTCGGCGGCTCTGGCGGGTCCGACCGCTCTGGCGGCGAGCCAGCGGGTCAGGAGGGGGCGGGCCAGCTCGCCCGCGAGCAGGGCCAGGGTCAGGTACAGGACGAGGGCCAGCCACAGGTAGCCGGGCCAGGCGATGAGGCGCTCCACGGCGAAGGGCGCTCCGGCGCGGCCGCCTATGAGCGCCCCGAGGGTGGTCAGCGGCAGGGCGACGGCCGCAGCCGTCCCCGTACGGCGGCCCCACCCGCCCGGCGCGGTCGTGTCCCGTACGAGCCGCCGCCACAGGTACCAGTGCACGCCGCCCAGCAGCCCCAGGATCGCCACCAGGACGAGAACGAAGACCACGACCATCTCCCCGGCCTCCTACCCCGCCGACCCGGCGGAACCGGGCGTTCCGGAAGTCGAGCCTGCGGAACCGGCCGTTCCGGCAGTCGAGCCGGGAGAACCCGCTGTTCCGGCGGCCCCGACTTCGCGCCGAAGAGCCCTTACGCCCCGCAACCCGATCAGTCCAATGGCCGTCCCGAGAAGAAAGGACGTCGCAGCGAGCGCAAGATGCACCCAGAAGTACGTAGTCGGTTCACCCGCATCGTCGAACGCGAGCCCGCTCGCGTCGTTCCAGAGGTTTTTGACGAAAGTGATCCAGATGAACCAGCTCCACACCCCGAAGGCGAGGAGGAACCATGACACGGGGCGGGAAAGCTTCATACGCTCCAGTATCACCGCCCGTCACGGGTGACGGCCGCGGGGGTACCCCGGGGCACCGGCGCCCGGCTGCCCCAGGGCACCGGGCGCCTACCGCGGTGTCGGGTGGCCGGAGGCTGCCCTGTACGTTCACGGGCGTGCCTGCATTCCTCACCGCGTTCTCCGGCCGTCCCCCGTCTCTACTGCCGCGCCGCGCCCTGGCGTTGGCCGTCGTCGCCGCCGCGCTGCTGCCCGCCCTGACCGCCGCACCCGCGCACGCCCACGCGCGCGTGCTCGTCCGGGAGCCGCAGGACGGGAAGGAGAAACAGCCCCGTCCGCCCGCGAAGATGTCGGCGGTCGGCGGCCAGCGGCTCTCCCACCCCGGTACGCAGGTGCAGCTGCGGTCCGGGGCGCCGAAGCTGCCGAAGAAGCTGACCGGGCGGTCGTGGGTGGTGGCCGACGCCGAGTCGGGCGAGGTGCTGGCCGCGCACAACGCGCACTGGCGGCTTCCCCCTGCCAGCACCCTGAAGATGCTCTTCGCGGACACGGTCCTGCCGAGCCTGCCCAAGGAGCACAAGCACAAGGTCCAGCCCTCCGATCTCGCCGGGATGGGCGAGGGCAGCAGCCTGGTCGGCGTCAAGGAGAACTACACCTACTCGGTCCACGACCTCTGGCTTGGGGTCTTCCTTCGCTCCGGCAACGACGCGGTACACGTGCTGTCCGCGCTCAACGGCGGCAAGGAGAAGACCGTGCAGGACATGCAGGCCCATGCCGAAGAGCTGAACGCGCTGGACACGCATGTCGTCTCGCCGGACGGCTACGACGAGAAGGGCCAGGTCAGCAGCGCGTACGATCTGACGCTCTTCGCCCGCTCCGGGCTGCAGAAGCCGGACTTCCGGGAGTACGCCGCCACCGCGACCGCGAAGTTCCCGGGCGAGGTGAAGAAGGACAAGAAGACCAAGAAGAAGAAGCGCGAGTCGTTCGCGATCCAGAACACCAACCGCCTGCTGACCGGCGACTACGGGCTCGAGCCGTACAAGGGCATCGCGGGCGTCAAGAACGGCTACACCTCGCACGCCGGGTCCACCTTCACCGGCGTCGCACAGCGCGGCGACCGGGTCCTGCTGGTCACGGTCATGAACCCGTCGGACGGCGAGCACAACGAGGTCTACAAGGAGACCGCCAGGCTCTTCGACTGGGGCTTCAAGGCGGCGGGCAAGGTCGAGCCGGTCGGCGAACTGGTCGCGCCGAAGGGCGCGGACGGGCAGCAGCCGGGCAGCGGGAAGGGCCGGAAGGGCCACGCGAAGGCGTCGGTCGCGAGTCCCGAGGAGAAGGACTCCAGCGGGATGTGGATGGCGCTCGGGGTCACGGGCGGCGCTCTGGTGGCGCTGGCCGTCGCGGCGCTGCTGGTGCACCGCCGCTGGCCGCTTCCGGAGCTGGTCCGCCGCCGCCCGGGCCGCCCGGGCCGCCCTCAGGACTGACCTCCGCCTCCTCGGCGGCCTCGGGGCTGCTGTGCTGCGTCGCCGTCCACGCGGCGCAGTACAGCAGCAGCTTGGCCATGAAGTTGATCCACAGCATGAGGGCGATCGGCACGCCGAACGCGCCGTACACGCTCCGCGACGCGACGCCTTGCAGGTAGCCGCTCAGCAGGGCCTTGAGCAGCTCGAAGCCGATCGCCCCCATCAGGCCCGCCACGACGACCGAGTGGCGGCCGGGGTGCACCTGGGGCAGCCGGGTGAGCAGGTAGGCGAGCATCAGGAAGTCGGCGAGTACGGAGATGGCCAGGCCCGCGATGACGAGCAGCACACGCCCGGCACTGCCCTCGGCCAGCCCGATCCTGTCGGCGACCCACCCCACGGCCGTTGCGGCGAACACCGAGCCGCCCGCGGCCACGAGCCCGACACCGCCGAGACCGACCAGCACCACGGCGTCCTTGGCCCTGAGCAGCACGGGGTTGCCCGGACTCTCCTCCTTCAGCCACACGTCGCGCAGGCACTCGCGCAGGGAGCCGACCCAGCCCATACCGGTGAAGAGCAGCAGCGCGCCCGCGATGAGCCCGACGGTCCCGGCGTTGGCCACGAGGCCGTCGAGGTCGAGTTGGTCTGAAATGCCGGGAACCTGCTCGGCGAGCTTGTCCTTGAGGTCGTCCAGCTGCTCCTGGCTGAGCAGCGCGGCACCGATCGCGGCACCGACGGTGACCAGCGGGAAGAGGGCGATGAAGCTGATGAAGGTGATGGCGGCGGCGAGGCGCGTCCAGTTCACCGAGTCCAAGCGCTCGTACGCCCGCCAGGCGTGAGTCCGCATCAGCCGTACGACGGCGGGCCCGATCACGGGCAGTCTGGTGAGCCACTCCATGCGGGACGCCTACCCCCGGCGGGCTCCGTAGTTCCCGGCCACCCCGCAACCACCCTTACCGGTGACCGGAGTGAGCCGTACGGGCACGGGCACGCGCACGTAGGGGCCGGGGCTGGGCACGCGCGCGTAGGGCCCATGGCCGGGCACGCGCGCGTACGTCACGGGCGCAGGGAGTGCGCAGGCGCGTCCACCGGACAGGCCTGGGCGGGCACGCCGGGGGTGGGGAGCCCTTCCCCGAAGGGGTATTCGTGCAGCATCCGCCAGTGGTCGTCCGCCCCCTGCTCGTACAGCGCGAAGCCGGCGACCGTCCACGAGGCGGCGTAGTCCGCCAGCGCCTCGTACGCCCGGTCCATCGCCTCCTCCGCGATGCCGTGCGCGACCGTCACATGCGGGTGATAGGGGAACTGCAGCTCGCGCTGCACGGGCCCCGAGCGGACCAGCTCCTGCAGCTCGGTGCACTCGGCGATGCCCTCGGCGAGCTGAACGTAAACGACCGGGGAGAGGGGCCGGAACGTCCCGGTGCCGTGGAGCCGCATCCGGAAGGGGTTGCCCGCGGCGGCGACCCGCGCGAGGTGGCGGCGGAAGGCCGGGAGGGCGGTGGCCTCGACCTCGGTGGGCGGGAGCAGCGTGACGTGCGTGGGGATGCCGTGCGCGGCGGGATCCCCGAAGCCCGCGCGCCGCTGCTGGAGCAGGCTGCCATGAGGCTCCGGGACCGCGATCGAAACGCCGAGCGTTACGGTCCCCACGTCGGTCTCCTCTGCTGCTTGTGCAGCCGCTTGCGCTGCTGCTGGTCCTTGCCAGTGTGGCGGGTACGCGGCTCCGTCCGCGAGTGTCCCGGGTCCTCCGCCCCAGGGAGAATCCAGGGCCCCTGGTCCCCGGTCAGTGCTTGGCCGGGAGGAGCCCCACCTTGTCGTATGCCTGGGCGAGGGTCTCGGCAGCGACCGCACGGGCCTTCTCCGCGCCCTTGGCCAGGATCGAGTCCAGTGTCTCCGGGTCGTCAAGGTATTCCTGGGTGCGGGCCCGGAACGGGGTCACCCACTCGACGAAGACCTCGGCGAGGTCCGTCTTGAGCGCACCGTAACCCTTGCCCTCGTACTTCTGCTCGAGTTCGGCGATACCCGTGCCGGTGAGGGTGGCGTAGATCGTCAGCAGATTGCTGATCCCGGGCTTGCCTTCCTCGTCGAAGCGGATCTCGGTGCCCGTGTCGGTCACAGCGCTCTTGATCTTCTTGGCCGAGACCTTGGGCTCGTCGAGCAGGTTGATGATGCCCTTCGGCGCGGACGCCGACTTGCTCATCTTGATCGTCGGGTCCTGGAGATCGAAGATCTTGGCCGTCTCCTTGACGATGTACGGCTCGGGAACCGTGAAAGTCCGGCCGAACCGGCCGTTGAAGCGCTCGGCCAGGTCCCGGGTGAGCTCGATGTGCTGCCGCTGGTCCTCGCCGACCGGCACGGCGTTCGCCTGGTAGAGCAGGATGTCGGCGATCTGGAGGATCGGGTAGGTGAAGAGGCCGACGGTCGCCCGGTCGGTGCCGTGCTTCGCCGACTTGTCCTTGAACTGCGTCATGCGGGAGGCCTCGCCGAAGCCGGTGAGGCAGTTCATGACCCAGCCGAGCTGCGCGTGCTCGGGGACGTGGCTCTGCACGAAGAGCGTGCAGCGGTCGGGGTCGAGTCCTGCGCCGAGGAGCTGGGCGGCGGCGAGCCGGGTGTTGGCGCGCAGCTCTGCCGGGTCCTGGGGGACGGTGATCGCGTGCAGGTCCACGACCATGTAGAACGCGTCGTGAGTCTCCTGCAGCGCCACCCACTGCCGGACCGCACCCAGGTAGTTCCCGAGGTGGAACGAGCCTGCGGTGGGCTGGATACCGGAGAGCACACGCAAACGAGGGCTTGACGCGGAGCGCCTCGATTGAGGGTGGTGGTGGGTGACGGACGGGAGAGCATTGGCCATGCGGCCCATTCTCTCAGGTGTGGAACCGATGCCCGGCCTCCGGTGTAGGAGAAGTGTGAGGACGCGGGAGGGGGCCGGCAGCGTGGCTGACGAGGCCGCGGTGATCGCGCGCGTACGGGCCGGGGAGCGCGAGGCGTACGCGGATCTGGTTCGGGCGCATACACAGATCGCGCATCGCACCGCCGTGCTGCTCGGGGCGGGCGCCGATGCCGAGGATGTGGTGCAGATCGCCTTTCTGAAGGCGTACCAGTCGCTGGGGCGCTTCCGGGAAGGGGCGGCGTTCCGGCCGTGGCTGCTGCAGATCGTCGCCAATGAGACGAGAAACACAGTGCGGTCGGCGCGCAGGCTCCGTAGGGCGGTGGACCGGGAGGCGGCGATGGTGGAGGCCGAGCCGCTGATACCGGAGTCCGCCGACCCGGCTGCCGCGGCGGTGGCGGGCGAGTGGCGCTCGCAGCTGCTGGCGGCGCTGGACGGGCTGAGCGACGAGCACCGGCAGGTGGTGACCTACCGCTATCTGCTGGATCTGGACGAGGCGGAGACGGCGCAGGCGCTGGGCTGGCCACGGGGCACCGTGAAGTCGCGGCTGAACCGTGCGCTGCGGCGGCTCGAGCGGGCGCTCGGACCGCGGGACAGGGAGAGACGGGACAGGGAGAGAAGGGAGGGAGGTGACACGCGTGGGTGACCCGGGCAGGGGCGATCGGGGCGAGCGCGATCACGGCAGGCGCGATCGGCTGCCGGACGAGCTGAGGGCGCTGGGGCGGGATCTTCCGATACCTGCGGTGGACGCGGAGACGATGGTGGAGCGGGTGCTCGCGGGGCTGGTCGGCGAGCGGGTCCCGGATGCGGAGGAGGCGCAGGAGCCGCCGGGGCGAGGTGCGCGACTGCGCAGCTGGGCGCGGGCGCGGTGGCGGTCGCTGACGGCGGCGCTGTGCGGGCTGCTCGTGGTGCTCGCGCTGACGCCTCCGGTGCGGGCAGCGGTGACGGACTGGTTCGACTTCGGCGGCGTCGGGGTGCGGTACGACCCGTCGGCCGCGCCGCCCACGGATGCGGGAGAAGCCGGTACGGGGCCGGCCGGAGCGGACGGGCTCAGGGGTGGGCCTCCCGCGTGCCGCGGCGGGCTCGGCCTCGAGGACGCCGCCCGGCGGGCGGGCTTCCGGCCCCTGGTGCCCTCGGGCCTCGGCGCGCCGGACGCGGTGGAACTCTCGGCCGACCGGCGGGTGCTGTCGCTGTGCTGGACGCCCGGGGAGCGGGGCTCTGCTGCCCCGGCGGACGGAGTGGTCCGGCTCGACGAGCTGCGCGCCACCATACATCCGGCGTTCTGGAAGACGACGACAGTGCCGTTCGAGCCGGTCGAGGTGGGCGGCAGGGCGGGGCTGTGGTTCGCGGAGCCGCACCGGCTCGAGATCCGGCTGACCGACGCGGCCGGGCGCGCCCGGACCGAGACGGTGCGGACCGCGGGGCCGACGCTGCTCTGGCAGACGGAGGGCGGTCTCACGCTGCGGCTGGAGGGCGTGCGATCGAGAGAGCGCGCCCTGGAGGTGGCGGAATCCTCACGGGCACCGCGATCCTGAACCGGCAGCGCGGGTTGGGGCGGGAGTTCCGGAATTCGGGAACCTCACGAGCCCGAGCGGTGTACGAGAAGTGACGTGGTGCGGAGGGGCCGCATCACCCGTGGTTGGGGGAAACATGCGACGTATCGCCGCACTGGCAAGCACAGCGGCAGCGGCCGCGCTGGCTGCGTTACTGACGTTATTGACCTGCTCCACTCCGGCCGTCGCAGGCGGCCCGACGAGCGTGCTGATCACCTCGCCCACGACCGAGGAGGCCACGGCACTGCTGGTCGACTCGGAGCGGTACCGGCGGCTGGAGAGCCTGCTGGGCCCGCCCGCGGGCGAGCAGAGACGCCCACCGAAGCTGGATGAGAACGGCGGGGCTTCCGGGCGGCAGATCAACGTCAGCTGGATGATTCACGACGTGTCCGTGTGGCGCACGGACGGCATCTATCCGGACGCCGAGACGGGCGAGGTGTGGATACAGACCGTCGCGAACGGCAGAGACGGTAGAGGCGGCAGATACAGCGCCCGGAAATCCGGCCCGGACAGCGGTTTCTGGCACGCGGCGGAGAAGCCCGAGGAACTCCTGGCTCTGCTCAGCGATCTCGGGGTGCTGGGCAAGGAAGGGCCGGCCCGGGGGATGTCAGGCGCCGCCGGGGAACGGACGGCCCCGGCCGCCGCGTCGCACCCGTCGGCCGACGCGGTCGACGGCTGGTGGAGCCTGCCCGGTTTCGCCGCGGGGATAGGCATCGGCTGCGGCGGCACCGTGCTCATACGCCGCTGGCTGATCCGCCGCACCGTTGCCGAGCCGGGCCCACGACGCCAGGTCCTGGACGTGTAGCCGTCAGGCCGTGGGAAGGCCGGGCGCAGGGTGGGCGGCCATCACATCGCGGACTTCGGCGCGGATCGCGGCGAGGGCCTCCTCGTCACCGTTACGGGCCGCAGTCACGCCCCGGTCGATCCAGTGGGCGACGAGCGGCATCTGGTCGGTGCCGAGACCGCGCGAGGTGAGTGAGGGGGTGCCGATGCGGATTCCGGACGGGTCGAACGGCTTGCGCGGGTCATAGGGCACCGTGTTGTAGTTCACGACGATGCCGGCCCGGTCGAGGGCCTTCGCGGCCACCTTGCCGGGCACCTCGTTCCGCGTGAGGTCCATCAGGATCAGGTGGTTGTCCGTACCGCCCGAGACGAGATCGAAGCCGCGCTCCAGCAGGGATTCGGCGAGTGCCTTGGCGTTGGCCACCACGGCGTGCGCGTAGTCACGGAAGGAGGGTTGCGCCGCCTCATGGAGGGCGACCGCGATGGCGGCGGTGGTGTGGTTGTGGGGGCCGCCCTGCAGCCCCGGGAAGACCGCCTTGTCGAGCGCCTTCGCCTGCGGTTCGCCGGACATCAGCATCGCGCCGCGCGGACCCCGCAGGGTCTTGTGGGTGGTCGTGGAGACCACGTCGGCGTGCGGGAACGGAGAGGGGTGGGCGCCACCCGCGACCAGGCCGGCGATGTGGGCGATGTCGGCCACCAGGACGGCGTCCACCTCACGGGCGATCTCCGCGAAGGTGGCGAAATCGATCGTGCGCGGAACCGCGGTGCCGCCACAGAAGATGATCTTCGGCCGCTCCTTGAGGGCCAGTTCGCGCACCTCGTCGAAGTCCGTCAGCCCCGTGTCGGCGCGCACGCTGTACTGGACACCACGGAACCACTTGCCTGTCGCGGAGACGCCCCAGCCGTGGGTGAGGTGGCCGCCCATCGGCAGCGCCATGCCCATCACCGTGTCCCCCGGCTCGGCGAAGGCCATATAGACGGCGAGGTTGGCGGGCGACCCGGAGTACGGCTGGACGTTGGCGTGCCCGGCTCCGAAGAGGGCCTTGGCCCGTTCGATCGCGAGAGTCTCGACCGGGTCGATGTTCTGCTGGCCCTCGTAGTAGCGGCGACCGGGGTAGCCCTCGCTGTACTTGTTCGTCAGCACCGTGCCGGTGGCCTCGAGCACGGCCTGGGAGACGTAGTTCTCGCTGGGGATCAGCCGCAGGGTGTCGGCCTGGAGCTGCTCCTCGGCGGCGATCAGCGCGGCGAGCTCGGGGTCCGCGGCGGAGAGGGCGGGATGCGAAAGGGACACGGTCACGGCGTCCTCCGGGTCGATTCGTGTGTCGGTTCACGAACCCGGGTGCCCAGGCGGGCGGCACCTCGTGGGGGAAGGCCGCACACTGCTTCCTCGTGGTCGTTTCCACGCGCGCCAGTCGCAATGTGCTCGCACAGTCTATTGCCTGGGCAGTTCCGGAGCAGTTCAGGAAGGTTTCTTCGCGATCCACCCGAGCGACGATAGAAATGAGCAGCAAACCGCCGCTACACCGAACGGAGTACTGCCGTGACGACTACGGAACGCAGCATCGCCGCCGCCGAGGCACACAGCGCGCACAACTACCACCCGCTGCCGGTCGTCGTCGCCTCCGCCGAGGGCGCCTGGATGACGGACATCGAGGGGCGGCGCTACCTCGACATGCTCGCCGGGTACTCCGCGCTCAACTTCGGCCACTGCAACCGAAGGCTGATCGATGCCGCCAAGGCCCAGCTGGAGCGGGTGACGCTCACCTCGCGCGCGTTCCACCACGAGCGGTTCGCCGACTTCTGTACCCAGCTGGCCGAGCTGTGCGGCATGGAGATGGTGCTGCCGATGAACACCGGTGCCGAGGCCATCGAGACGGCGGTCAAGACTGCGCGGAAGTGGGGTTACCAGGTCAAGGGCGTGCCGGACGGCCAGGCGAAGATCGTGGTGGCCCGCAACAACTTCCACGGCCGGACGACCACCATCATCAGCTTCTCGACCGACCCCGAGGCGCGCGCGGACTTCGGCCCGTACACCCCCGGCTTCGAGATCCTGCCGTACGGCGATCTGACGGCGATGGAGGCGGCGCTCACCGACAACACCGTGGCGGTGCTGCTCGAGCCCATCCAGGGAGAGGCCGGGGTGCTGGTGCCGCCGCCGGGCTACTTCCGGGCCGTCCGTGAGCTGACCCGGGAGCGGAACGTTCTCTTCATCGCGGACGAGATCCAGTCCGGCCTCGGCCGCACCGGCCGGACCTTCGCGTGCGAGCACGAGGGCGTCGTCCCCGACATGTACGTCCTGGGCAAGGCGCTCGGCGGCGGAGTCGTCCCGGTCTCGGCGGTGGTGTCCTCGCGCGAGGTGCTCGGGATCTACCACCCGGGCGAGCACGGCTCCACGTTCGGCGGCAACCCGCTCGCCTGCGCGGTCGCCCTCGAGGTGATCGCCATGCTGCGCACCGGCGAATACCAGCAGCGCGCGGCCGAGTTGGGCGAGCATCTGCACGCCGAGCTCGGCCTGCTGATCGGGGGCGGCGCGGTCGAGGCGGTCCGCGGCCGAGGGCTGTGGGCGGGCGTGGACATCGCCCCCACCCACGGCACCGGCCGGCAGATCTCGGAGAAGCTGATGGACCAGGGCGTGCTGGTCAAGGACACCCACGGCAGCACGATCCGGATCGCCCCGCCGCTGACCATCAGCAAGGAGGACCTGGACTGGGGCCTGGACCGGCTGAGGGCGGTGCTGACGGGCTGACACCGGCCCGGAACGGCCGGGTGGCTGCGGCACCCGGCCGTCGTCAGTCCGTCTCCGTCAGTCGGCCAGTCCAGCGGCCGCGGCATGGAAGACGTCACAGCTCCCCTCGGGTTTGGACAAACTCTCGAACCGTAGGAGCCGACCGTGAACTCGCGGAAATCACAAGGGCAATGAAACCAGTCAGAGAATGACGTGCGGGAGGAAGCGCGCGTACTCGTCGGTGACCAGGCCGGAGGACTCGCGGATGCCGAGCCCCGCCGCCTCGTCCTCCACGACCCACGCGCCGAGCACCACCCGGTTTCCGTCGAAGTCCGGCAGCGGGGCCAGCTCCTGGTAGCAGCAGGCCTCGTCCCGTACGACGGGATCGGCGGCCCGCTCGACGCCGGGATCGGTGAACCGCCCAGCGCCCGGCCCAGCGCCCGGCTCGTGGACCGTGACGCCCGCGCCCTCCCGCCCCAGCAGCGGCTTCGCGACGTACCCGGTGGTCCCGGCCAGCTCGCGCGGGCCGTCCAGATAGGCGGGCAGGAGGTTCGGGTGGCCCGGGAAGAGCTCCCACAGCACAGCCAGCAGCG
Source organism: Streptomyces sp. 7N604 (assembly GCF_052245475.1). Classification (NCBI taxonomy): domain Bacteria; kingdom Bacillati; phylum Actinomycetota; class Actinomycetes; order Kitasatosporales; family Streptomycetaceae; genus Streptomyces; species Streptomyces sp. 7N604. The sequence goes on from NZ_JBQQBX010000027.1 coordinate 136,912, forward strand.
CCTTGTTGGACAGCAGCATCTTCCAGGCGGGCTCGATCCAGCAGGTGGTGCCGGTACCGCCACCGTTGTCGAGGGAGTCCAGGACGTGCGGCGCGAACGTGTCCGTGGTCAGCCACTCCCACGGGTAGAGCTTGAAGCAGGAGCGGATGAAGCGGAGCCGGTTGTCGACGAAGCGGCCGGAGAGCCGGTCCCAGCCGATGTGCTCCATCGAGATCGCCTCGGTCTCGAGCCCGGCCTGCTCGGCGGTCTCGCGCAGATAGGCGACCGTCATCAGGTCCTCGCCGAGCTCGTCCGCCGCCGAGTGCGCGAAGTGCACAGGGCCCGGCGGCAGCAGCGCCGCCTGCCGCTTCCAGCCGTCGACGAGCCGCTCGTGCAGCGAGTTCCACTGGTCGGCGCCGGGAAAGCGCTCCTCCATCCAGAACCACTGCGGGCTGGCCGCCTCCACGAGCGAGGTGGGTGTGTCGGCGTTGTACTCGAGCAGCTTCGCCGGTCCCGTGCCGTCGTAGCGGAGATCGAAGCGCCCGTAGAGGGAGGGCAGTTCGGCCCGCCGGCGCCAGGACTCGGCGATCAGCCCGGCCAGCCGCGGATCGGTGACCCCGAGGTCCGCGAAGCGGTCGTACGCGACGATGTGCTCGGCGGCGGCCAGGCACATCCGGTGCAGCTCCTCGACGACCTCCTCGAGGGCCTCCACCTCCGGGAGCGAGAACGCGTAGTACGCGCTCTCGTCCCAGTACGGCCGCAGGGAGCCGTCCGGGTAGCGGGTGAGCGGGTAGATCAGCCCCTGCTCCTCGACCGTCTGCTGCCAGCCGGGCCGGGGCTCGATGGTGCGGCGGTCCATGGGGCGGTCAGCCGCCGGAGCTGCCGGAGCCGCTGCCGAAGCCGCCCCGGCTGACCCCGGAGTTGCCGTCGTCGTACGAGCTGCCGCCGGAGCCGGAACCGGAACCGGAACCGGAACCGCCGGAGCTCTTCGTGAAAGAGCCGCCGTCGACCCAGCCGTCCTTCTCCGTGCCGCCGTAGTACCAGGCGGCCTCCCCGGACCGGAGCTTGCGGCTCTTGCCGCTCCTGGCACTCGTCCCGGCGCTGCCGCCGCTCTTGCAGTCCTTGGACCCGATGATCCGGTAGCCCTTGGAGTACAGGTAACTGTCCCGGTCCACGCACCGCTTGTCGGGATCCGAGCCGCATGCGGTGAGCGCCGCCGCGAGCGCGCCCATCCCCCCGAGAATCACCGTGCCGGACCGCAAACGAGCACGCGCAGCCGCCATCTGACGTTCCTCCCCCGTCGTGTTCATGTCCACTTGATCGAAGATCAGCGTAGACGCCGGACGACCCGCCCCCGCACCGGGGGGCCGCCCTCACCCGGGACCGCCTCACGGCCCAGCGCTACGGCAGCGCCCGGCACAGGGCGTCGATCGCCCCCGAGAAGGCGTGGTCCGGCGGGGTGCCGTAGCCGACGACGAGGGCATCGTCGGCGGATTCGGATTCGGACTCGGACTCGGACTCGGACTCGACGGGATCGACGGACGCGACGGGAGCGAGGGGGCCGGGAGCCGCGGCCTCGTGCCGGTAGCGGCTCATCCCGTCCAGGGCCAGGCCGTGCCAGGCCGCGGCGCTGCTGATGACGGACTGCTCGGTGCCCGCGGGGAGTTCGAGTACGGCGTGCAGGCCCGCCGCGATACCCGTGACGCGGATGTGCGGGACGTGCTCGGCGAGCGCGGCCACCAGGTGGTCGCGGCGGCGCCGGTAGCGCAGCCGCATCCCGCGCACATGCCGGTCGTACGCGCCGGACTCGACGAACTCCGCGAGCGTCAGCTGGTCCAGCGTGCTCGCCTGCCACTCGACCTCGCCCTTCGCCGCCGCCACCGGCGCGACGAGCTCCTCCGGCAGCACCATCCACCCCAGGCGCAGGCCGGGGCTGAGGCTCTTGCTCACCGTCCCGACGTAGGCGACCCGCTCCGGGTCGAGGCCCTGGAGCGCGCCGACCGGCTGCCGGTCGTAGCGGAACTCGCCGTCGTAGTCGTCTTCGATGACGAGCCCGCCGGTGCGGCGCGCCCAGTCGGCGACGGCGGCCCGGCGGTCGGGGTGCAGTGGCACTCCGGTCGGGAACTGGTGCGCGGGCGTGAGCAGTACGGCCCCGGCGTCCGGGAGACCCGCCAAGTCGTCCGTCCGCGCGCCGCGTTCGTCGACGGCCAGCGGGGGCGTACGGAGTCCGGCGCGGGCGACGATGCGCCGGTGGACGTCAAGACCGTACGACTCCACGGCCATCGTGCGCGTGCCCGCCCGCCGCAGCACCTCGGCGAGCAGCCGCAGCCCGTGCACGAAGCCGGAGCAGACGACGATCCGCTCCGGGTCGGTCAGGACGCCGCGGGCCCGCGCGAGGTATCCGGCGAGAGCGCGGCGCAGTTCGAGGCGGCCGCGCGGATCGCCGTAGCCGAAGGCCTCGCTGGGCGCGGCCGTCAGGGCGCGGCGGGCGGCGGCGAGCCAGGCGGCCCGGGGGAAGGAGGCGGCGTCGGGCGAGCCGGGGAAGAGGTTGTGAACGGCGGGGCGGGGAGCGGGGACGGGTCCGCCCCCGCGGCCTGCCTCCGTACGGCCTGCCTCCGTACGGCCTGCCTCCGTACGGCCTGCCTCCGTACGGTCCGCCTCCGTACGGTCCGCCGCCGTGCGGGCAGTCGTACGGTCCGCCGCCGTACCGGCCATCCGATGTGCCGCCGTACCGGCCGTCCCCGTACGCGCCGTCCCCCTACGCCCCGCCGTGCGGGCCGGATTCGCGCGTCCGGCTACCCGGGTGCCGGAGCCCTGCCGGGCCGTGAGCCAGCCCTCGGCGACCAGTTCGGCGTACGCGTCGGCCACCGTGTTGCGGGCAAGGCCCAGGTCGGCGGCGAGGGAGCGGGAGGAGGGCAGCCGCGTGCCCGGGGCGAGCCGCCCCGTACGGACGGCGTCCCGGAGGGCCCGGATCAGCGCCGCGCGTACGCCCGACGTACCGCCCGCCGGAAGATCCAGATGCAGATCGGTGCCGAAATTGGCCCACGTTTTCCCCATGGAAATGGACCATACTCCTGGGGCAATACAGCCATAGCGTAGGGCCCATGACGGCGAACGAGATCACCCGCGCACCGCAGGAACACGGCCCCCGGATGAACCTGACGCAGCACGCCCCGGAGATCTACAAGGCGATGGTCCGGCTCGACGCCGCCGCCTCCAAGGGCGTCGACCCGGTCCTCGCCGAGCTGGTGAAGATCCGGGCCTCGCAGCTCAACCACTGCGCGTTCTGCCTCGACATGCACACCAAGGACGCGCGCGCGGCGGGCGAGCGCGAGGACCGGATCTACCTGCTCAGCGCATGGGAGGAGGCCACCGGCTACTTCACGGAGAAGGAGCGGGCGGCGCTCGCCCTCACCGAGGCGGTCACCGTCCTGACCGACGGCTTCGTCCCCGACGAGGTCTACGAGCGCGCGGCCGAGCACTTCGACGAGACCGAACTCGCGCACCTCATCGGCCTCATCCTCACCATCAACGCCTGGAACCGGATGGCTGTGACGACGCGCTCGGTCCCCGGCGCGTACCAGCCGGGCCAGTACAAGGGCGGCCTGGTGTGAACGCCGCCCAGGCGTTCCGGGCGCTGCACCACGGACGGGAGGCGGGCGACCCGCTCGTCCTGCCGGGACCGTGGGACGCCGTCAGCGCCCGCGCCTTCGCGGACGCGGGCTTCCCCGCCCTGGCCACGCCGAGCGCGGGGGTCTCGGCGACGCTCGGGTACGAGGACGGCGGCCACACCCCGCCGGACGAGATGTTCGCCGCGATCGCCCGGATCGTACGGGCCGTGGACGTCCCGGTGTCGGCGGACATCGAGGACGGCTACGGGCTCGCGCCGAAGGAGATCGTCGAACGGCTGCTGGAGGCCGGGGCGGTGGGCTGCAACCTCGAGGACTCGGACCCGTCGGCCAAGCGGCTCAAGGACCCGCGGCGCCAGGCGGACCTGCTGGCGGAGGTCCGGGCCGAGGCGGGCGACCGGCTCGTGGTCAACGCCCGGGTGGACACGTTCCTGCGGGCCGGCTGGGGCGATGGGAACGGCCGGGGCGATGGGAACGGCCGGGGCGGTGGGAACGGCCGGGGCGACGGGGGTGCCACGGCTGCGAAGGCGGCGATCGAGCGCGGGCGGCTGTACGTGGAGGCGGGCGCGGACTGTGTGTATCCGATCCTCGCGCCGCCGGAGCTGCTGGGTGAGCTGGCGGCGAGGATCGGCGCGCCGGTCAACGCGATTGCCGTGCCCGGTGGGCCCTCGCCGCGGGAGCTGGGCGCGCTCGGCGCAACGCGGGTCACCTTCGGCGGTGGGCTGCAACGACGGATCGCGGACCAGGTCCGCGACCTCGCGCAGCAGCTGCGCACCGGCTGACCCCCGCCCACCCGTCCGCCCGTCCACCC
>NZ_JBQQBX010000028.1:0-125419 GCF_052245475.1 Streptomyces sp. 7N604
CTTCATGGGGGCTGCGCCCACACCCAGGGGTTCGGCCCCCCATCCCGGAACCGCCTCGCGCCTCCGGCGCGAGTTTCCTACCCGCGGGCACGGTCACCGTCGCAGCCATCCGACTCCGGCTCCGCTCATGAAGCGCCGGACACGCCGTAGCACGCTCAGAACACCCCCGGGCAACCATGCCGCTGGAACGCCGGAGCGCCCCTACCCCATCGCCCGGTAGCAGGTCGTCTTGCCGGCCCAGCCGACCCATGGCGAGAGGCCCCTACCCGGCACATCCCGGTGGGGCCCCTCCCATTCACATCCCTCGCCCAGGTGGTTGCCCAAGCTGTCCGCCGGCTCCCGGAGCTCTTCAACCGGGATGGCCTGCGCCTTCCCCGCCTGTTCAGCCGCCCGACGCTCAAGGATTTCATCGGTTGGCCGTTGAGCCTCTGAGGTCTCTCAGGTGCCGCAGGTACCGCCACAGCCTTGGACCTCGACGTTGTCGATCGCCGGCCCGTAGGGGCCGTCGTTGGTGCTGGTGAACGCCAGGGTGGTGGAGGCGCTGGTGGCCTGAAAAGAGACGGTCTCGGTTACCCAACCCATGAGGCTGGGTGTGTTTCCGGTGGTGTCGAAGGAGAAGTCCTGGATGCTCTGCCCGTTGACGAGTACCTGGCCAGTCCTCAGCTCTGGACCCCCGCTTTCGGGGTTGCCGGCGAGCGAGTACGACACCACGTATTCGGCCCCGGGGTTCGTCGGGAAGGTCTGGGACAGTGCTCCTCGCCCCCATCCGTTCAGGTCTACCGACTGGGTGCCATCTGCGGCCTGCCAGCGCTGTCCGACGAGGTCCACGGGTCCGGACACATGCCACCCGTCGAGGCTTTCACCTTCCCTGAAACTCAACCAGTTGACCTCGGAGGGGACGGCAGGGCTTTCGAAGCTGCCTCCGGTGATGTCCCTGACCGATGGGGGTGAGCCGCTCATCTTGTTGGGGACGTGGGTTTCCACGGCGGTAGCGGTCCCGGAGAGCAGAGCGAGGGATGCGGCGGCGGCAGCGGATGCCCGTATGAAGAGCATGACGGTCCTCCTTGAGGGGTATCGGTGAAATTCCCTCATAGGCCGGCATGCGCTTTTGGGTTGAATGGCTACAGTTGGGCCGAGTGGGTGAAGAAGTCATTTCATCGACAATTGAGATGCTCTGTGATGTTTTCTCGGGTGACGTGGCGTCATGGTGGTCGCTCTGGAGTGGTTCGACCAGCTGCCCCCGGAGATCATCGGCCCCGGCGGCCCAGACGGCCCAGACGGTCCCGGCGGCCCCGGCAGCGATACGTAAGCGCGGCCCGCACCCTGCTCACGGCGCCCCCGGCTGGGCCTTGACCGCGACCAGGCGCGTACCGTCGAGCGTCCGCACCTCGAACCGGTCGATGTCCGCCCGGTCCATGGCCGCCGCGCCCTGGGCCCACAGGAATTCGTTCTGGCTCGCCGTGCCCGGAACGCCGTAGCCGCCCGGCGGGACGGACCATGTCGCGACGGTCTGCTCGTCACCGTTCCGGCCGACTGCGAGCAGCCGGCAGGTCAACGGGCCCCGAACGTTCTTGACTTCGAGTCCGACGTCCGTGCCCCAGTCCCGCTTCTCCATGCCGACCATGGCGGCCACCCCGCTGTCCGGGTCCCTGTGCCTGACCTTCTCGTCGAGCGCCAGCACCTGCTCCTTCGCGCTGGTGGGCGCCCCGGGCGCCGCCCCCGACCGGCCGAGGCCGGCCACGACCGAGCTGCCGAGGACGAGCGCGGCGGCGGCCGCGAGAAGGTATGTCCGGCGCTTACGGCCCGCCCGCCGGACCGCGGTGACCTCGCGCGTCATCCGGTCGATCAGCCCCGGGCTCGGCTGCGGCACCCAGGTCTCGCCCGGCGGCCACGTCGCCGCGAGCCCGGCCAGCAGCGATTCGAGGCGCGCGAACTCGCGCAGCTGTGCGACGCAGGCGGCGCACTCGTCCAAGTGCGCCTCGAAGTGCCAGGCGTCGGCCGGCTCCATGACGCCGAGCGCATAGGCGCCTGTGGCGAGATGCTGCTGCGTTGTCATCCATCGCTCCTTGTTCCCTATCAGGTACGGAGGGGAACGGCGATCGGCTCAACGCCGAGCGGGGCGAACGGAGGAGGTTTCGCCGGAATCGTCAGAAGAGGTGGATGGCCAGGTGGCCGAGGGGAAGCCCCAGCTGCCAGGCGGGGGTCCAGACCTTCGGCGCGTCCTCCTCGGCCTCGTCGAGCCCGGCGTCGCTCCACGGGCCGGGCGCGTCGAGGTCGGCGGCGAGCAGCTCGGTCTCGTCCAGCCACTGCCACGCGGCCTTGGCCAGCGCCAGGTCGGGGCTCCGGCCACCGGTGCCGCCGGAACCGCCCGCACCGTCGGAGCTGCCCGGACCGGCGGAACCGCCCGACCCGCGGTCCTCCTCCTCGAGGCGCTCCAGGCGCTCGCGGACCCACTCCTCCCACGGCTGGTCGTGGGCCGTCAGTGAACGCCAGTGCTCCAGCTGCGAGATGACGCGGATGCCGCCCAGCTCGCCCTCGGTGTCGGAGAGGAAGATCGTCAGAGCCAGGGCGTCCCGGCCGGCCCGGAACTCGAAGGTGGTCGGGGGCATGAGATCGCCGGTCCGCAGCAGCTCGTCGGCGATGTACTCGGCGTACATCCATGCCATGGGTACTGCCAACTCACCACCGCTGGTGCCGTTCGAGCGATCGGGGCGCATCCCGCAACACCTTCTTCCGGGCTCTAGCTCACGTGCGGTCGAGGGGGTCCCCCGAGCGCTGATTCTTCACCCTCACACACGCGCGGCGTGCGAGGTTTGCTCAATGCCCATGAGGGGTAATGCCGTCCGTCACATTTCCAGCCGGTACACGCGGCGGGCGTTGTCCGCGCAGATCATGGCCGCCACCCGCGCCGCGTCCCCGTGTGACCAGGCGCCCGCGGCGGTCCAGCCGGCCAGCAGCCCGGTCAGCGCCTCGCGGAAGAGCCGCGCGCCCACCACGTACAACTCGGGCAGGCCGTAGGCGTCGGTGGAGAACAGCAGCTTGCCGAAGGGGACCAGCTCGAGCACCTCGGCGAGGACGGCCCCGGCCCGCGCTCCGGCATGGCTCAGCGCGAGGCCCACATCGGCGTACACATGCGGGTAGGCGCTCGCCAGGTACGCGGCGCCCCGGTGGTACGGGTAGCCGTGCAGCAGGATCAGCGGGCAGCCGGTGGGGCGTACGGCGCGGACGAAGTCGGTCAGCAGCAGCGGATCGGCGCGGTGCAGGGTCACGTCCGGGTCGCCGAAGCCGGTGTGGAGCTGGAGCGGCAGCCCGGTCCCGGCGGCCGACCACAGGAGGTGGCGCAGCAGGACGGGGTCGGTCAGCCGCCCGCCCGGCGCGCGTCCTGCGAGCCAGCGCCGGGCCGCCTCGCGCACCTCGCCGGGGCCCGGCGGGCCCGGCGCGAAGTCCAGCCCGTACCGGTACGCGATCACCGACTTGAAGCCCGCGGCCGTCCGCGCGGCACCGCGCACCGCCTCCGCCAGGCCGTCGAGGAAGGACTCGGCCGTACGGGCGGCGTCGGCGGCGTCCTCGGCCAGCAGCTCCAGGCGTACGATCTCGCGCGCCGTGGCGCCGCCCAGCGCGGCAAGATCCTGAGCGGGCGTCAGATCACCCGGGCCGGGACCGGGACCTTTACCCGGCCCGCCGCGCGGTCCCGTGTCCACCAGATAGGCGGCGATCCCGGTGGCCCGCAGCAGCCGCCGGGTGACCTCGGCCGGGCCCAGCTCGCGCCGCCGGGCGAGATAGTGCGCGGGCGGGCAGTGCGGTTCGAGGCCGAGCAGCGGCGGGCACCAGCGGCGCACCGCGAAGCCCAGCTGGGTGTCGAAGGAGGTCGTGCCGGGTGCCGCGGGAGCGTCGGACTCCGTGAGGAAGGACTCGAAGGCGGCGGCGTCCAGGGCGGAGCGGGCCACGCCGTGGCAGTGGTGATCCACCAGGGGCGGCAGCGGCGGTGCCGCTGCCCCCGCGGACTCACGGGCCGCCCCCGCCGAGCGCGACGCCCCCGCCGAGTGCGCCCGCGCCCCAGCGGTCTCACCCGCCCCGTCCACCGCTCAGTACCTCCACCGGGTGGCGGCCGCGATGTCCTGCGGACCGGCCCCCTCGAACAGCGCCGCCTCCGCCCGCCGCACCGCTGCGACGGCCTCGAAGAGCGGATCGCCCAGCGCCTCGCGCAGCACCGCGGAACCCTCGAAGTGCCGCAGCGCCTCCGGCAGCGAGGTGGGCAGCCGGGCCTCCCTGCCCTCGTGCGCCGGGTCGCCCGCCACGGGCGGCGGCAGCGAGAGCCCCGCTTCCAGACCTGCCAGCCCCGCGGCGATCACCGCGCCCGTGACCAGATACGGGTTGGCGGCCGCATCGAAGCACTTGACCTCCGCGTTCGCGCCCCCGGGGTCGTCCGGGGCGCCGGTGATGAAGCGGATCGCGGCCTCGCGGTTCTCCAGGCCCCAGCACTGGAACACCCCGGCCCAGCGCGAGGGTTCGAGCCGCAGATAGCTCGCGGGGGAGGGCGCGCCGACGGCGAGCAGTGCGGGCAGCTCGCGGAGCACCCCGGCGAGGAACGCCTCGGCGACCGGCGTCATCCCGTACGGGCCCTCGCCGCCGCGGCACAGGTTCCGGCCCTCCTGCCACAGACTCAGGTGCAGATGGCCGCCGTTGCCGACCATGCCGGGCTCCACGGCCGGGGCGAACGAGGCGGCGAGCCCGTGCCGTACGGACACCGCGCGGACCGTCTCCCGTACCAGCACGGCGAGATCGGCCGCGCCGACCGGGTCCGCGGGCACGACGGACACCTCGAACTGCCCCGGCGCGTACTCGGGGTGGATCTGCATCACCTCGATGCGCTGCGCGACGAGAGCGTCCAGGACGCCGCCGACGTACTCGGAGAGCTCGACGATGCGGGTCATGCCATAGGCCGGGCCGCCGGTCGGGTAGCGCAGCTCCGCTCCCGCCCCTGCGCCCGCGGTCTCGCCGAGCGCGATGACCCACTCCGTCTCGAAGCCCATGCGCAGCTCCAGCCCGCGCGCCGAAGCCAGGCCTGCCATGCGCCGCGCGAAGAGCCGCTGGCACCCCGGGTGCGGGACGCCCTGCTGGTCGTACCGGTCGACCGGGGCCCAGGCCCAGCCGGGCTGCCCGGCCAGCGGGGTCAGCCGGTCGAGGTCGGGGAAGAGCCGCAGGTCGCCCCCGGGGCCGCCGATGTGGCGGCTGGTCGTCGCGGAGTCGTCGACGAGATAGACGTCGAAGACCGGGGACATCCCGATGCCCCAGCGGGCCGCCTGCGCGAGCCGCGCGGTGGGCAGGGCCTTGGTACGGGTGATGCCCGCGTTGTCCACCCAGGTGAGGGCGATACGGCGGACCCCCTCCGCGGACAGCTCCCCGGCCTCCTGCCGGGCCCGTTCCCGGGCGCGCTCCCGGTCGGCGGCTCCCGGGGGGCCGCTCACGCCTCGCCCGGGTGCCAGGCCGGCCACTCGCCGGGCCGGTCGGCCCAGTAGACCTGCTCCGGGTCGTCCAGGTCGAGACCGGGGAAGACCTGCCGCACCCGCGGTTCGAACTCCTCGCGCTCCAGGGGCTCCCAGCCGAGACCCTGCAGATGGACGAGGCGGTACCGGCTGTCGGTCTCGAACGGGGCCACGACGACCGGGAAGTCCGGCTCGGGCGTGTTCGGGGCGTTCTCCATGCCTCCAGGGTGCTCCGCGGCGGTCCTTCCGGCTAGCCAGGCCCTGTCCGGGCGATCACGAAGGGCCCCTTCGCCGCCCGGTACGGCTTCCCCAGAGCTTCGCCTGGAAGATGCCCCCAGCTGCGTTGTCGGAGTCGTCCGCCACGCCGCGCCAGCGGCACATCGACGCAGCGCCCAGTACGAGGACGATCTCCCCCAGACTCCGTCCGGGGGTGCCCCCAACGCCTTGCGATGCTCCCCCAGCTACCGCTGGGAGGTACTCCGGCACCGGACGACGCCTGGTCCGCCCGTGATCGCCCGGACAGGGCCTGGCGGCGCCGCGGACCGGCGGATAGTTGACTGGAGGGGTGACAGGGGTGAATGGAGCAGAGAACTGCCGGTTCTGCGCGATCGTCGCCAGCGAGGTGGCGAGCCACCGGGTCTTCGAGGACGGGACGGTGGTGGCGTTCCTCGACGCGCGGCCGCTGTTCCCCGGCCATGTGCTGGTGGTGCCACGGCGGCACTTCGAGACGCTCGCCGATCTCCCGGCGTCCGACGTGGGGCCGTTCTTCAGCCGGGTGCAGCGGATCGCGGGAGCCGTGGAGCGGGCCATGGAGGCCGCCGGGTCCTTCGTGGCCGCGAACAACCGGGTCAGCCAGTCCGTACCGCACTTCCACGTGCACGTCGTACCGCGCAACCGCAAGGACGGGCTGCGCGGCTTCTTCTGGCCGCGCACCCGCTACGCCGACGAGGCGCAGGCGGAGGAGGTCGCGGCCCGGGTGCGGGCGGCGCTGGACGCCTGATCCGGCCCGCTGTCCGACGGCATCGGCAGCCGTTTGCATGTTCGGTCGTTTTGGGATGGAGTCGGAGTGTCAGGGATGTAGCCAGTCCTGCGGGGTTTCCTCGTCTCCCCGGGCTGGGGGTGGATCATGTTCGCCGACCGTGCCGAGGCGGGCCGCCTGCTGGCCGCGCAACTGGAGCACCTCAGGAACGAGAATCCCGTCGTCCTCGGACTGCCGCGCGGCGGAGTCCCCGTGGCGCATCAGGTCGCCCGGGCCCTCGGCGCCCCGCTGGACGTCATCCTGGTCCGCAAGCTCGGCGTCCCCTCCCACCGGGAGCTCGGCTTCGGCGCCATCGGCGAAGGCGGGGTGCGGCTCGTGCACGAGCACATCGTCGCGATGAGCAGAGCCGACGACGCGGCGCTCGCGGCGGTCGAGCACACCGAGGAGGCGGAACTCCGGCGGCAGGCCGAGCGGTTCCGCCGCGGCCGCGAGCGGGTCCCGGTCGAAGGCCGTACGGCCATCGTGGTGGACGACGGCATCGCGACCGGCGCGACCGCGTCCGTGGCCTGCCGGGTGGCGCGGGCCCAGGGGGCGGCCAAGGTCGTGCTCGCCGTACCCGTGGCGCCGCCCGACGCCGCGGCCGCCCTGCGCGTCGAGGTGGACGAGCTGGTGTGCCTGTCCACGCCCGCGGCGTTCTTCGCGGTGGGGGAGTGGTACGAGGACTTCTCGCAGACGCCGGACTCGGAAGTCGTCGACCTGCTGGCCCAGAACACCGTCCCGGCCCCGCCCCACGACCCGGTGGAGCCCGCGTACCCCTCCGACCCTGCCGACCCCCCGGAGACCGAGATGCGGAGGGAAGTGGAGATTCCCGTGCCGTCGGACCGGGTCCGGCTGCCGGGCGACCTCCGCGTCCCCGCGGGCGCGCCGGGTGTCGTCGCCTTCGCGCACGGCAGCGGCAGCAGCCGGCACAGCCCGCGCAACCGCGCCGTCGCGACGGCGCTGAACGAGGCGGGCCTCGGAACCCTCCTCTTCGACCTGCTCACCCCCGACGAGGAGCTCGACCGGGCCAACGTCTTCGACGTCGAGACGCTGGCCCGCAGGCTGGCGGAGGCGACCCGCGTGCTGCGCCGCGAGCAGCACGTCCTGGTGGGCTACTTCGGGGCGAGCACGGGCGCGGCCGCGGCGCTCTGGGCCGCAGCGGAAGGCAGCGCCGAGGGCAACGGCATCGCCGCCGTGGTCTCCCGGGGCGGCAGGCCCGACCTCGCCGGGCCGAAGCTCGGCGACGTACGGGCCCCCACGCTGCTCATCGTCGGCGGCCGGGACGAGACCGTGGTCGACCTCAACCGCCAGGCGCAGTCCCGGATGACGTGTGAGAACCGGCTCGCGGTCATCCCGGGAGCCACCCATCTCTTCGAGGAACCCGGGGCGCTGGACGCCGTCTCCGACCTCGCACGGGACTGGTTCCTCGACCATTTCAAGGCGCATTCTGGAAGGTGACGCTGGAGGTGAAAGCCATGGAAACCACGGTCGGATGGCACGTCGACATGGAGTTCCGCGAGGTCGACACGAAGACCGAGGCTGCCGCCCTTCTGAGACTCCAGGACGGTACGGAACTGCGGGCGCACGGGCGGGCCAACAAGCACCCCGACGACCCGGAACAGCCACGGGTCGGCGAGGAGATCGCGGCCGCGAGGGCGCTGAACGACCTGGCGCGCCAGCTGCTGGCGAAAGCGGGCGTGGAGATCGAGGAGGTCACGCACCTCCGGGCGCACCTGGCCATGTGAGGTGCCGTGCGGGACCCGGGGTCCGGGCCCGCGCCGCGGGAGAGCCCGCGGCGCGGGCCCGAACTAAAATGGTGGTGTGGTCCGGCGCAATGAAGAGGTCGAGGCGCTGCTTCAGGAGTACGCGGACCTCGTCCTGATCACCGGCGGAGACGCGTTCAAGGCCCGCGCCTACGAGAAGGCGGCACGCGCCATCGGCGGCTACCACGCCGACGTCTCGAAGCTCGACGCCGAAGGACTCCGCGAGATCCCCAACGTCGGAAAGTCCATCGCGGACAAGGTGATCGAGTACCTGCACACCGGCACGATGCCCGCCGTCGAGGAAGTCAGGTCCCGTATCCCCGCGGGCGTACGCCAGCTCATGGCCATCCCCACCCTCGGCCCCAAGAAGGCCATGACCCTCTACGAGGACCTGCACATCTCCTCGGTGCCCGAGCTCCTCGACGCCATCCACGAGGAGCGGCTGCGCGACCTCAAGGGCTTCGGCCCGCGGACCGAGGAGAACATCCTGCACGGCATCGGGCTGATGCAGGCCGCGGGCGACCGGGTGCCGATCAACGCCGCGATGGAGGTCGCCGAGGAGATCGTGGCCGAGCTGTCGGAGATCGCCGGCTGCGAGAGCTGTACGTACGCCGGTTCTCTCCGCCGGATGCGCGAGACCATCGGGGACGTGGACATCCTCGTCGCGGCGGGCCGCTCCGAGCCGTTCATGGACGCCTTCACCCGGCTGCGGGACACCGCCGAGGTCATCGCCCACGGCGCGAAGAAGACCTCCGTCCGCACCACCAAGGGCCTCCAGGTCGACCTGCGGGTCGTGCCGCCCGACTCCTGGGGAGCGGGCCTGCAGTACTTCACCGGCTCCAAGGCGCACAACATCCGCACCCGCGAGATGGCGGTGCACAACAAGCTCAAACTCTCCGAGTACGGCCTCTTCCACGCCAAGAGCGGAAAGAAGATCGTCTCCGAGACCGAGGAGGAGGTCTACGCCCGGCTCGGCCTGCCCTGGATCCCGCCGACGCTGCGCGAGGACCGCGGCGAGGTCGCCGCGGGACTGCGCGGCGAGCTGCCGGACCTGGTGACCGAGGCGGACATCCGGGGCGACCTGCACACTCACACCAGCCTCACCGACGGCCTCGCGACGCTGGACGAGATGGTCGAGGCGGCCGCGCGGCGGGGCCTGCGCTACTACGCGATCACCGACCACGCCCCCAACCTCTACATGCAGCGGATGACCGACGAGAAGGTGTTGGCCCAGCGGACACGGGTACGCGAACTCGACGGCAGGCACCGGAAGATGCGCCTGCTGCACGGTACCGAGCTCAACATCGACCCGGAGGGAAAGGTTGACTGGCCGCAGGAGTTCCTCCAGGACTTCGACCTCTGCGTGGCGTCCGTCCACTCGCACTTCAACCAGAGCCGGGGCGCCCTCACCCGGCGGTTCCTCACCGCCTGCGAGAATCCCGCGGTCAACATCATCGGCCACCCCACCACCCGGATCATCGGCAAGCGCCCCGGCCTCGACGTGGACCTCGACGCGGTGTTCGCCGCCTGCGCCCGCACCGGGACGGCACTGGAGATTAACGCCCACCCCGACCGCCTCGACCTGTCCGACGAGCACATCCTGCGCGCCAAGCGGCACGGCGTGAAGTTCGCCGTGAACACCGACGCCCACTCGCCGCTGCACCTGGAGTACCTGCGCTACGGGGTGGGCACGGCGCAGCGGGGCTGGCTCACCGCGGAGGATGTGATCAACACCTGGCCGCTGGAACGGTTGCGGCGTTTTCTCCGCAAGGGCGGCACTGCGGGCGCATCGTCCTAGTCTGGTAGTACTCATTTGTCCCCGAGCCTGGGGGAGATCATGGAACTCGGTTTTCTCAAGCCGCTCTTCGACCGTCCGGGCCCATGGGCCTCGGTGTACATCGACACCACGCGCGCGACCGAGGACGCGCCGGCACAGCAAAGGCTCCGCGAGCGTGCCATCGCCGGCCAGCTCATCGACACCGGCGCCGACGCCTACACCACCCGGGCGGTGATGAAGAGGCTCGCCGACGAGCCCGTGGCCGGGTCGCCCCCGGGCCGGGCGCTCTTCGCAGCGGGCGCCGAGGTCGTCCTCGACATCCCGCTCGCCCGTTCCCCGATCGTCGGCGAGGCCACCTGGTCGACTCTGCCGCACATCGCACCGCTGCCGGGTCTCGTCGACGACCTGCCGCCGTGCCTGGTCGCGTACGTCGACCGCACCGGCGCGGATCTGGAGTTCCGCGACGCCTACCGGCGCGAGCCCGTGGGCCGTGCGGAGGGCAGGGAGTGGCGCAACCACCGCAGCCTCCCCGAGGACCGGTACGAGTGGCACTACCGGAACAAGACCGAGAACATCTGGAACGAGAACGCCGAGTTCATCGCCGCCGAGATCGCCCGGCGCTGGCCGGAGAGCGGCGCGGAGGTGCTCGTGCTGGTCGGCGACCCGCGCGAGCGCAGGGCCGTGCACAACGAGCTGCCCGAGCAGGTCCAGGCGGTCGCCGTCGAGGTCGAGCGCGGCAACAGGTCCTCCGCCGACGGCCAGCTCGACCGGCGGATCGCCGAGGTCCGCGAGAAGCAGGCGCGCACACGTCTGGAAGGCGCCCTGGAGCGCTTCCGCATCGGCCGCGGCCGTCCGGGCGAGCACAGGGCCGGGCCCGTCGACACCGGCCCCGGAGAGGCCGCGGAGGGAGTCCCTGCCGTGGTGAACGCGGCCCGCTCCCACCAGGTGGCCACGCTGCTGCTGGCCCAGGCCGCTTCGGACGCGGGCCGCGACGTGTGGATCGGGCCCGAGCCCGACCAGATCGCGGTGCAGCGCTCCGAAACCCAGGCGATGGGCGTCGCCAAGCCCGAGCGGGCGCGCGCGGACGACGCGCTGATGCGATCGGCCGCGGTGGCCGACGCCGAGCTGCTGCTGGTCCCGGAGGGGATGCCGGGGCCCGCGGGCGGGCTCGGTGCCGTCCTGCGCTGGACCTTCTGACCGCGGAGGCGGTGTATGGCGCGCGCTGACACGGATAGCGCTGACACGGATAGCGGCGACAGGCCCGGTACGGGGCGCAGCGCGGAGGCGGACGGCCTCCGCACTGCCGGCTCCGTGGCGCACCGGCTCATCGCCGCCCACCTCGTGGCCGGCCGGATGGAGCCGGGCGAGGAGATCGGGCTGCGCGTCGACCAGACCCTCACCCAGGACGCCACCGGCACCCTGGTCATGCAGGAGCTGGAGGCGCTGGGCCTGGACCGGGTGCGGACCGAGGTGAGCGTCCAGTACGTCGACCACAACATCCTGCAGGCCGACGAGCGCAACGCCGAGGACCACATCTTCCTCAGGTCCGGCGCCCGGCGCTTCGGGCTCTGGTACTCCAAGCCCGGCAACGGCGTCTCGCACCCCACCCACATGCAGCGCTTCGGCATCCCCGGCAAGACCCTCGCCGGCTCCGACTCCCACACCTGCGCCGCCGGCTCGCTCGGCATGCTCGCCGTCGGCGTCGGCGGCCTCGAAGTGGCGCTCGCCATGGCCGGACGCCCCCTCCACCTGCGGATGCCGCACATCTGGGGGGTCCGGCTCACGGGCGAGCTGCCCCCTTACGTCAGCGCCAAGGACGTCATCCTGGAGATGCTGCGGCGGCACGGCGTGAAGGGCGCCGTCGACCGGATCCTGGAGTACCACGGCCCGGGCCTGGCGAGCCTCACGGCCATGGACCGGCACGTCATCGCCAACATGGGCGCCGAGCTCGGCGCCACCGCCACCGTCTTCCCCGCCGACGACGCCGTACGGGCCTTCCTGCGTGCCGAAGGCCGGGAGGAGGACTTCACCGAGATCACCGCGGAGCCGGGCGCCCGCTACGACCTGGACGAGGAGATCGACCTCTCCGCCCTGGAGCCGCTGATCGCCAGGCCCAGCTCGCCCGGCAACGTCGTGCCCGTACGGGACGTGGCCGGCGAGCCGGTGTCCCAGGCCGTCGTCGGGTCCTCGGCCAACCCCGGCCTGCGCGATTTCGCGATCACCGCCGCCATGGTCAAAGGGCGCCAGACGGCCCCGGGGGTGAGCTTCGACGTCAACCCGACCTCCCGGGAGATCCTCCAGGACCTGACCCGGATGGGCGCCACTTTCGACCTGATCGCCGCTGGCGCCCGGATTCACCAGGCCGGGTGCCTGGGCTGCATCGGCATGGGCCAGGCGCCCGCCGCGGGTCGCAACTCGCTGCGCACCTTCCCGCGCAACTTCCCCGGCCGCTCCGGCACCGAGGAGGACGCCGTCTGGCTGTGCTCCCCGGAGACCGCCGCGGCCTCCGCGCTGACCGGCGTGATCACCGACCCTCGCGAATGGGCCGCCCGCGAGGGCGTGAAACCTCCCGAGCTCGCCCTTCCCGAGGAGGCCGCGGTCAACACGGCATCCCTCGAGCCGCCCCCGCCACCGGAGGTGGCCTCCGGCCTCCCGCTCGAGCGCGGCCCCAACATCTCCGCACTCCCCGCCCTGGACCCCCTGCCCGACGCCCTCGAAGGCCCCGTCCTGCTGAAGGCCGGCGACAACGTCTCCACCGACGAGATCTCCCCCGCGGGCGCCAAGGCGCTCCCGTACCGCTCCAACATCCCGAAACTCGCCGAGTTCACCTTCACCCGGCTCGACCCCGAATACCCACGGCGGGCCGCCGGGACGGGGAAGGGCGCCGCACACTTCGTCGTCGGCGGCGACAACTACGGGCAGGGCTCCTCCCGGGAGCACGCCGCGATCACCCCGCGCCATCTGGGCCTGCGGGCCGTCATCGCCAAGTCCTTCGCCCGCATCCACTGGCAGAACCTCGCGAACTTCGGCGTCCTGGCCCTGGAATTCGACGACCCCGGCGACTGGGACCGGATCGCGGCCGGGGACCTGCTGCGCCTGGACGGCCTGCGCACCGCACTCGCCCCGGACGCCGCGCCCGCCCTGCGGGTGCACAACACCACCAGGGGCGAGGACTACGCCGTGCACCACCGGCTCTCGCCGCGCCAGCGAGAGACGGTGCTCGCGGGCGGCATCATCCCCAGGCTCGCCGCGGAAGCGGAATCCGCCGCGGAAGCGGAATCCGCCGCGGAAGCGGAATCCGCCGCGGAAGCGGAACCCGCTGCGGAAGCGGAACCCCCGGCGCGGGAGTAGAAACGAATGAGCGGGTCACCCGCTGCGTTGAGCACACCGCTGTCGTACCCGGCTGCCGTCACGCCTGCCGAGGAGGGATTCCCGTGCCGATCGCGACTGTCAACCCCACCACCGGGGAAACGCTCAAGACCTTCGACGCACTCGGCAGCGAGGAGATCGACACCCGGCTGGACCGCGCCCAGCGGGCGTTCCGCGAGCACCGGGTGACGTCATTCGCCCGCCGGGCCGAGCTGATGCGCGACGCGGCGGAACTGCTCGAGGCGGACCGGGACGACATCGCCCGCACCATGACCCTCGAAATGGGCAAGACCCTGAAAGCGGCGCGCGCCGAGGCCGCCAAGTGCGTGAAGGCCATGCGCTGGTACGCGGACCACGCCGAGGAACAGCTCGCCGACGAGCGCCCGCGGTCCGCCGACGTCGAGGACTCCGGCGGCTCCCAGGCCATCGTGCGCTACCGCCCCATCGGACCGGTCCTCGCGATCATGCCGTGGAACTTCCCGCTCTGGCAGGTCGTACGGTTCGCCGCGCCCGCGCTGATGGCCGGGAACGTCGGGCTCCTCAAGCACGCCTCGAACGTCCCGCAGACCGCGCTCTACCTGGAGGACCTGTTCCGCAGGGCGGGCTACCCCGAGGGCTGCTTCCAGACGCTGCTGGTCGGCTCCGACGCGGTCGCGGACATCCTGCGCGATCCCCGGGTCGCCGCCGCCACCCTCACCGGCAGCGAGCCGGCGGGCCGCGCCGTCGCCTCCATCGCGGGCGATGTGATCAAGAAGACCGTCCTCGAGCTGGGCGGCAGCGACCCGTTCCTGGTCCTGCCCTCGGCCGACCTCGACCGGGCCGTGCCGACCGCCGTCACCGCCCGCGTACAGAACAACGGGCAGTCCTGCATCGCCGCCAAGCGCTTCATCGTGCACACCGACATCTACGACGCCTTCGCCTCGCGCTTCGTCCAGTCCATGTCAGCACTGGCGGTCGGCGACCCGATGGAGGAGTCCACCGACGTGGGACCGCTCTCCAGCGAGCAGGGCCGGCGCTCCCTGGAGGAGCTGGTCGACGACGCCCGGGGGCGCGGCGCCACGGTCCTGTGCGGCGGCGACCGGCCGGAGGAGCGGACCGCGGGCTGGTTCTACGAACCCACGGTGCTGGCCGACGTCACCCCTCAGATGCGCATCCACTACGAGGAGGCGTTCGGGCCCGTGGCCACGCTCTACCGGGTCGCGGACCTGGACGAGGCGGTCCAGGTCGCCAACGACACCCCGTTCGGCCTGAGCTCCAACGTCTGGACCCGGGACGCGGCCGAGCAGGAGCGCTGCGCGCGGGACCTGGAGGCCGGAGGCGTCTACTTCAACGGCATGACCGCCTCACACCCCGGGTTCCCGTTCGGGGGTGTGAAGCGGTCGGGCTACGGGCGCGAGCTGGCCGGCCACGGCATCCGCGAGTTCTGCAACGCGACGACGATCTGGCACGGCGCCCCCGCGCCCTGACCTCCTCTCCTGTTCGGTCGGTGCCGGTGCTACTGCTCGATCGGTCTGCCGTCGGTGCCGCAGATGTAGCCGGCGTTGATGCAGTCCGTGACCCGGCGGCCGAGCTCCGCGGCGTCCCACGCGTTGAAGAAGTCGCCGTGGAAGGTGTAGCCCGGCGCCGTGGTCACGTTCGCGCCGTCACGGGTGCCCGCCAGGGTCAGCCCGCCGCCGCTGACCGGCCAGGTGATCAGCAGCTCGAGGCGCGGTACGGCGACGGGATGGCTCGAGGGGCAGGTCTGCCCCGTGGCGTACGCCATGTGGTCGCGGTGGTTGGGGCTGTCCAGGTTCTTGCCGTCCCAACAGGTCGGGAAGTCCAGGTAGTTCTCCAGTTTCGTGCCGGGCGGACAGGTCATGAAGTCCCGGCTCGACTCGGGCCGGCCCACGCAGGACCAGCGGGCGGCCGGATTGTCGTCGGGGCTCGCGGCGAGGGCGTTGCCGACGACGTAGCGCAGGCCGCGCGGGTGCGGGACGGCGCGGGTGTGGTCGGTGATGCCCTGGTAGTACACGGTGACCCGCTCGGGGGCCACGGGTACTCCGTTCTGGTAGAGGGTCGGGGTCCAGTACGAGGACAGATCGGTCTTCGGGGTGCAGTTGGTGGTGCCCGAGCTCAGCGACTCCAGCGTGGAGGACGCGCCTGCGGTGTGGTTGCCGTAGAACTCGTGGATGTGGGACCGGCCCGCCTGCCCGGGGAAGACGATCGGGTCGTCGCCCCGGCGGTGGCTGGAGAAGCAGTCGGCGCGGAACTCGCTGCCGCGCAGCGGAGCGGCCGCCTGCCTGGCGATGGCCGCCTTCTGGGCGGTGGTGAAGTGGTAGGCGTGCCCGGCGTGGGCGGCCGCGTGCCCGGCCCGGCCGGCCGCGGTGCCACTGTCGGCGGCCCCCGCGACCAGAGTTAAGCCGACGGCCGAGACCGCCGCGAGGATACGTCGCATCGGCCCTCCCTCCCGTCAGGCGTACGGGATGCCGACGACGGACTGGTTGCCGGTGCCGAGCGTGCTGGAGCCGCTGCCGATGGCGCTCCAGACCTCGACCCGGACCTTGCCGTTCACCAGGTCGCCGTGCGATCCGGTGGCCGACTTCAGGCCCTTCGCCTGCGTGTAGTGCTCGTATCCGGAGACCGGATCGGTGGCGAAGTAGTGGTACGTCTCCGTCCGGTCCCAGGTTCCGTCGCCCGTACGGTCGTAACTGACCCTGACCTGCTGCCCGTTGGCGACGGTCGTCCCGGCGTCCACGAACAGGTCGAACTGCGTGGAGCCGCCGTCGTACTTCCTGGTGATCCCGGAGGAGGTGAAGGTCTGCGGGTTGTGCGGAGTCCCGTCGTAATTGGCGCCGCCCGCGGAGGCGAGCGTCACCGACGACGCGGAGCCGTCCGCCGTGCCGAGCGTGCCGCCGGAGCGGAGATTGAGCGTGGACGAGCCGCCACCGGGCGGGTCGGTGGGCGGGTCCGTCGGGTTGCCGCCTCCGCCGCGCGTCCAGACGGCGACGTAGTCGACGAGCATGGGGCGCCCCGGGACCGTGTCCGGGGTCGGCGTCTTGCCGGCGAGAGCGTCCGGGAAGGCACCGCCGATGGCGACGTTGAGCAGAATGAAGTAGCCCGCGTGGTCCGTCATGTTGGCCCAGGCCTCGGCGCCGACGCGGTTCTGGTCGACGCTGTGGAAGAGCTGGTCGTCCACGTACCAGCGCAGCACGTTCGGCGTGACGCTGCGGTCCCACTCGAAGCGGTAGGTGTGGAACGCCGACTGGCAACTTGCCCCGGGGCAGGTCCGGTTGTTGGCGATGCCGCTGGTCTCGTTGCACGGGCCGCCCGGGTTGACGCCGCAGTGCAGCACGCCCCAGACGGAGTTGATCCCGTTGACGTTCTCCATGATGTCGAACTCGCCGACGCCCGGCCAGTTCCAGTAGTTGCCCCGGTAGGGGGAGCCCAGGGCCCAGAAGGCGGGCCAGTAGCCGAGGGCCGCGTCGCCGGTGACGTTCGGCATCTGGATGCGGCCCTCGATCCGCAGGGTGCCGCCCGCGGGCGCCTTGAAGTCGGCGCGCCGGGTCTCGATCCGGGACGAGGTCCAGTTGCCCGCGCCGTCGCGGAGCGGGGTGATGCGGAGGTTGCCCGAGCCGTCGAGGCTGACGTTGTCCGGGGACGAGGTGTAGTTCTGGATCTCGCCCGTGCCCCAGTTGGCGGGGCCGCCGGGGTACGAATGCCCGGTGTCGATCTGCCAGTTCGCGGACGAGGGCAGGGACCGGTTCGGACCGGTGAAGTCGTCGCTCCACTGCAGGTTCCAGCCGGGCGCGGGCGGTACGTCGCCGTACGCCGGTGCCGCCGTGAGGCCCGTGGCGAGCCCGGCGACTGCGAGGGCGGCGGCGGACAGGGCGGCGAGTACGGCTCTGCGCTTGCGGCGCGGCGTGAGGGGTTGCGCCGCGGTGACGCTGCTCGTGCTCATGGGGGTTGCCTCCTGAGAGGGGAGGAGTGGGGATTTTGAGAGCGCTCTCAGAATGGTTTAAGTGAAGACGGAATCGCCGTCAATGAGTTGAGCACGTCAATTTCTTGAAGGGATGGCGCACCTGCTTCCGCAGGGCAGGGCGCAGGGGCCCGTAAGACCTGAACGCGGTTGGAGCGGCGAGGCTCAGTCTGGCTTGACCTCGGCGACGAGCAGGGCGACGTCGTCGTGCCCGTCGGGGTCGCGCAGCGAGTGCAGCAGCAGGTCGCAGGTCCGCTCCAGCGAGCGCCGCGGCCCGCTGAGCATCCGCAGCAGGGCGCTCAGGCGCTCGTCTATCGGCTCGTCCCGCGTCTCGACCAGGCCGTCCGTGTAGAGAACCACACGGCTGCCGGGGGTCAGATCGATGTCGGCGGTCGTGAAGGGGACGCCGCCGACGCCCAGCGGCACTCCGGTCGGGATGTCCAGGAGGTGGGCCTTGCCGTCCGGGAAGACCACGATCGGCGGCAGATGCCCCGCGTTGGAGATCCGGCAGCGGCTCGTGTGCGGGTCGAAGCTGGCGTAGAGGCAGGTGGCGAAGGTCTGCTCGAAGCCGGTGGCGACGTCGTCGAGGTGGCTGATCACCGCCTCAGGCTCCAGGTCGAGGGCGGTCAGGGTCCGGGTCGCCGTACGCAGCTGGCCCATGGTCGCCGCGGCCGTGATGCCGCTGCCCATCACATCGCCGACCACCAGCGCCGTCTTGTCCCCGGACAGCGGCAGTACGTCGAACCAGTCACCGCCGACCTCGTGCGTCGACCCTGCGGGCTGGTAGCGGTAGGCGATCTCCAGGCCGGGCTGGCGCGGTGGTCGCTGGGGCAGCAGGCTGCGCTGCAGGGCGAGGACGCTGCGGCGCTCGCTCCGGTACAGCCGGGCGTTGTCGATGCTGATGGCCGCCCGGGCGGCCAGCTCGGAGGCGAGGAGCTGGTCGTCCTCGTCGAAGGGCGCCTGGGTACGGGCCCGTATCAGGCTCAGCGTGCCGATCACGCTGCCCCGCGCGGTCAGCGGCACCCCCAGGTACGAGTGCGCTCCGGCGCGGGCGAGCAGCGCGGCGGCGTCGTCGTCCCGCGCGATACGGCGCAGCGCCTCGTCGTCCACGCGCGGCACGAGGATCGGGCGCCCGGTGTTAACGACCTGGGTGATCAGGCGGTCGGGGGCGTAGCGCGCGACGTTGCCCGCCGGGTCGGGTGCGCGCGAGGCCTCGGTGCGGTAGGCGGCCTTCACCGCGAGTGCGCGGAAGACCGCGGGCCCGCCCCCGTTGGCCGGAACCGCGCCCGTCTGCCGCTCGTCGAGGATGGCGTCCAGCACGTCCACTGCGGCCAGATCGGCGAGGTCGGGCACGACGATCCCGGCCAGCTCGCGGGCGGTGTGCGGCAGATCGAGCGTGGTGCCGATGCGGACGCCCGCGTCGGCGATCATGGCGAGCCGCCGCCGCGCCCGGATCATCTCGGCGGTGGCCTGGTGCCTCTCTGTGACATCGATCACCGAGATCGCGATGCCCAGCACCTTGCCGCCGGTGTCCTCGAGCCGGAAGTAGGACACCGACCAGGCGCGGTCCTGTCCGGGGTCCCCGGGGGTGCGGCCGATCGCGAACTGGTCCAGCAGGGGCTCGCCGGTGTCGAGCACCTGGCGCGAGGCCGACTCGATGGCCGCGATGTCGAGGAACGGCAGGGCCTCCGCCACGTGCCGGCCGAGGTGTTCGGAGGCCGGCAGTCCGTTGATGCGCTCCAGGGCGGGGTTGACCAGCGCGTACCGCAGGTCGGTGTCCAGCACCGCGAGGCCGATCGGCGACTGGGAGATCAGCCGCATGGACAGCGCCACATCGGTCTCGACCGTCCGCAGGGCCTCCTGGTCGGTGGCGATGCCCAGCGCGTAGACGTTCCGCTGCTGGTCCTGCATCCGCATGTTCCGGAACTCGAACATCCGGATGCTGCCGTCCTTGACCCGGATCGGGAATCCGCCCGCCCAGCTCGCGCCCGCCAGCACCTGCTGGAAGAGCTCCTTGACCAGCGGTACGTGTTCCGGTTGCACCAGCAGCTTGGCGGCGGAGCGGCCAAGGGCCTCGTCCGAGGTGTAGCCGAACAGCTGCTCGGCGGCGGGGCTCCACAGCGCGATCCTGCCCTCGGAGTCCAGGACGACGGCGGCGACGCCCAGGACGTCGAGCAGCCCCCCGGGCGCCGAAGGCTCCGGGGCAGCAATCGGAGCGCTCCGGCGGAGCCCGGCCCTCCGAGGATCGGTCTGTCTCATCCCGGGCACCTCTCTAGGCAGCCCATCCTCATCGCCGCACTGCATCCATGGTCCCTTGGATATGCGGGATGCGCAGTCGAACGTAACGGAATCCGATCGGATCGATTCATCTCTTTGTCGATTCTGAGCATGTTACGGCTCGGTCACGTTCTTCATGGCAACACGGTTCGACCCCCCGACCGTGGTTCGCGATCGAGGACAGGAGAGTTGCGCGTGTCCCGGAAGAGAACAGTCAGTCGGCAGAAGAAGATCGCCGTGGCGGTGAGCGCGGCCGCGTTGGTCGGTACCGCCGCCATCGTGGCGACCGGCACCAGCCAGGCCGGCCAGTCCGCATCCGGCCAGTCTTCGGTCGTCTGTGACGGCCTGGCCAAGGCGCTGAGCAACAACGAGAAGTTCATCGCCGACCAGGAGGCGAACGCCGATGCCGGCTCCGCCGCGCGGATCGCCAACCGACAACAAGTGATCAAGCAGATCCAGCTGCAGCAGGAGGCGGCTGGCTGTGCAGGAGGCGGCGACGCTGCCGCAGGCGAGGAGGCCGGGGCCGGTGAGGAGGCCGGAGCCGGTCAGGAGGCGGGCGCCGGTCAGGAGGCCGGGGCCGGTGAAGAGGCGGGCGCCGGTGAGGAGGCCGGAGCCGGTGAAGAGGCGGGCGCCGGTGAGGAAGCCGGAGCCGGCCAGGCGGAAGGCGACCAGGCAGCAGGCGATGTGGTCTGCGAGGGGTCGACCGTGACGCTCTCCGGCGAGGGCGGTGCCCCCGCAGCCTCCAGCAACGAGCTCCCGGTCGGGAGCCAGGTCAAGGTCACCAACCTCGACAACAACAAGTCGACCACGGTGGAGGTGACCTCGGTCTCCGGGAGCTGTGCGCTCCTGAACAACGCGGCCTTCGAGGAGGTCCGTGAGCCCGGCAAGAACCTGATCCGCAATGCGCGGATCGAGCAGGTCGGCTAGCCAGGCCCCGCAGCCGGTCCGGGATCCCGTCCCAGTCCCGGGCCCGCTCGGACGCCCGTCGGCCCGCTCCAGGTCATCCGGACTTGGAGCGGGCCCACGCGCGCAGGGCGTCGCGGTCGTCGAACCTGCCGATGTTCGTGTCCAGCGGAGAGGTCTTGTACTGGTGGAAGCGCCACGGGTGCTTGATGCCCGGCTGGCCCGGCTTGCCGTTGTGGTTGGCGATCCACAGGCCGTCCCCGGCGAACGAAGTCGTGTCCCGGTTCAGCCAGAAGTCGCGGTTGCAGTACAGCAGCACCCTGGTGTGCGGCCGCTTCCGCTGCACGTACTTGATCCACGCATCCTTCTGGGCGTTCGATATGCCGGGGTCCTCCCAGTCGAGGACCAGCATGTCCCCCCGTACCAGATTGATCTTCGAGATGAAGTAGTCGGCCTGCGCGCTCATGCTGCCGGGCCGCCCGAAGTGGTAGAAGCCGGTGACCAGACCGGCGTCGCGCGCGGTCTTCCGCTGCGCGACCCACTTCGGATTGGTGTAGGACCTGCCCTCCGTGATCTTGATGAACACGAAGTCGAGCCCCTTCGTGCTGTAGTCCGTCGGCTGATAAGAAGCCACATCAACGCCCTTGACCGTCATACCGGTTGATTACCCGCTGCAGTCGTAGGCCAAAGCATGCGCGCACGCTGCACCCGCCTCCGGCGCACCCATCCGGTCAGCGCCCGGTCAGCAGCACCCAGACCGGGCCCTCCGCGAAGTTCATCGGCTCCCCGGACGGCGTGGTGAACTCCGTGCCGTCCTTAGCGTCCTGACGGCTCCACCGAGCGTCGTAGCCCTTGCCGTCGCGCAGCACCTCGGCCGTACCGGAACCCACGGTCTCGCTGTACGGCGAGACGCTGCCCCACCGGTCGCTGAACTCCGAGGCACGCACGGTGACGTGCTGCACGACCACGGTCGCCGCCTTCAGCCGCCCACCGTCCGTCGTGGTCATCGGCGTCCCGTCCATCGACACCCGCCACCGGCGTTCATCCGGCGACCAGGTGAAGGCGAACCGCGCCGCGGGGAAGTGGACGACCTCCTCCGTCACCTGCCGCCCGCCACCCGGCGCGGACCCGAACCGGAAGCCGATGTCCGCGGAGTCGTCCGCGTCGGGCGCCGCGTCCAGCAGCCGCTCCGGCCGCAGATAGAGGTTGTACGGCGCGGCCCGCCCGCTGTCCCGGAAGTACGCCTCGGGCGCCTTCCCCGGCGGCAGCGCGTACACCGGAGCGCCCATGATCAGCGGGTTCAGCTTCGACTGGGCCCCCGAGTAGGCGAGCGCGGGCTGCCCGAACTGACGCAGCAGCTCGAGGTCCGACTCGCGCGCGCTGCGCACCGGGCCGAGCTTCTCGGGCAGCTTGGACGACAGCACCGCCATTATCCGGGTCTGCCCGGCCTCGACCTGCTCCACGTAGAGGAGATCCGCCGCCCCGAGACCGGTGTGCGGCCGCGAGGGCCCGACATTGTCGATCTTGACGGCCAGTACGGGGGCGGGCTCGGCGGGCAGGCCCGTGAACGGCGACAGCATCCGCCCCTGGGAATCCCTGGGCGGCGCCGTGCCGTTGCCGCCGCCGGAGTCGGTGCACCCGGCGAGGCCGAAGGCCATGACCGCGGCCGCCACCCCGACGACCGCGATGCGCCTGGCCGCCGACACGATGCGCTCCAGCCTCCCGCTGTGCGCACCGCGCCAGTAGACGCGCCCGCAGTCCTCGCAGCGCATGAACGTGTCGTACGTGCGGCGCGTCCCCGGCCGTAGCAGGTGCTCGACCTCGCCCTTCTCGACCGGCTCCAGCAGCCCGTTGCACGCCATGCACCGGGTCCACGGGGCCAGCCGCGGCTCGAACCGCTCCAGCACATCGGCGAGTTGGCGGTCGGGACGCGCGCCGCGCACGAACGCGCCCAGCCACAGTGACCTGCGGCGCAGCAGCCCCCGGTCCTGGGTCAGCAGCACCCGGCGCTCGGCGTTCGCCTGCGCGATCAATGCGTCGTCGTCCATGTCGTTGCCGTACGCGGCGTCCACGCCGACCAGTCGCAGCTGCCGTGCCAGCGCGCCGAGATGGACGTCGAGGACGAACCGCAGCGGCTCGGGGCGCGGCTGCTGCGGCCGCGTCACCGCACGCACCTCGACGCGGTCGCCCGCGCGGGGCCGGTACGAGGCGGGGACCGGCCTTCCGCCGATCTCGAGGGAGCCGACCTCCGGCAGCGGTACGCCCACCGACTCGACCACGTGGCCCAGCGAGGACGTGCCGTCGACCGCCACCGTGACCTCACCGTGCGACCGGTGGCGGGACGGCAGGAACAGCCGCAGCTCGGCGGGGAAACGAAGGCGCAGCGCCGGTTCGTCCACACATTCAGGATGCCACCGATGGGCGGGTTGAGCTCGCAGCGCGGCGGTGCCTTTCGCTCAGAACGGTGTCGGCCGGATCTCGAAGCCCACGAGCCCCTGCGGCTGCTCGTCGTGGACGGACACCTCGTCGACGATCGCCGTGGGCGGGCCCTCGTGCGCCCAGTCGACCATCTTCTCCACGCGCCCGGGTTCCCCCTCGAACACCGCCTCGACCGTCCCGTCCGGCAGGTTCCGCACCCAGCCGGCCACCCCCTGCACCGCCGCCTCGCGGCGGCACGTGTCGCGGAAGAAGACGCCCTGCACGTCCCCCGAGATCACGACCCGCTTGCGTGCCACGCCCGCCTCACCCCGTCCCGTCGTCATCCGGCGTCCGGCGTCCGGGTCACCGTCCGGCCCGCATCCGCGGCCGCCCGCGCGAAGGTGACGGCGTCGAGCACGGCCGCTCCGCCGGGGTCGTTGTTGAAGTACACGTGCACGTCGGCCCGGTCGGGCCAGGTGTCCGCGATCCGCCGCGCCCAGGCGGCGAGCGCCTGGCGGCCGTAGCGCGGCCACGGCTCCGCGCGGCCCTGGTGGAGGCGGAGATACCCCCAGTCCGTGGTCCGCCACAGGGGCGTGGCGGGCCGGGACCCCCAGTCCGTCCAGCACAGCGCGGCCCCGCGGTTCTCCAGCACCGACCGGATCTCGTCGGTCCACCACGAGTCGTGCCGCGGCTCGACGGCCACCCGCGTGCCGGAGGGGAAGCAGCCGATGCAGGCGTCCAGCGCGCCGGCGTCCGCGCGCAGCGTGGGCGGCAGCTGCAGCAGTACGGGGCCGAGGCGGGGCCCGAGGCCTGCGGCGTGCGACATCAGCCGCCGCACCGGCTCCTCGGGGTCGCGCAGCCGCTTGATGTGCGTCAGATAGCGGCTGGCCTTGACCGCCATCACGAACCCTTCGGGGGTCCGGTCCCGCCAGGCCGCGAAGTTCTCCTCGGTGGGCAGCCGGTAGAAGGCGTTGTTGCTCTCGACCGTGGCGAAGTGCCGCGCGTACTCCTCGAGCCACAGCCGCTGCGGCACGTCGGGCGGGTAGAGCACGGCGCGCCAGTCCTTGTACTGCCACCCGGAGGTTCCGACGAGGACGGTCATGCCAGCAGTATCAGCGGCCGCCGCCCGCGGCGCCCACCGCAGCCGCGACCGCCCAGAGGTAGCGGGTGACCGCGGCCCGCTGGATCAGGCGGCCCGCGGGGCCGCCGAGCCGCGTGTACCAGGTGGCGGGCCGGGAGAAGGCCGTCACCTCGAACCACACCGTGCCCTGCCCGTCGCGTACGACGGTGAACGCCTCCTCGCCGCACTCCGGGTGGCCCGGCAGCGTCCCGTACGCAAAGCCGGCGCGGTCCTCCCCGGCCACCACCGCCACGACCCGGCAGGGCACCACCAGCCGCGGCAGCCGCAGCCCGGGAAGTCGCGGTCCGGGCGGGCGTACGACGACCAGCGCGGTGGCCCCGGTCACCGGAGGTGACTGCGGGTACACCGCGAAGCCGGCGCCGCGCTGGGCGCCCCAGCCCATCACGTACGCCGCGGCCCGCGCGAAAACCCCGGGGCCCTCGCCGAGCCGCACGCGCCGCCGCACATGCGCGTATCCGGAGGGCAGCGGGCCGCCGAGCGTGGCCCCGGCCAGCGACTCCGGATACGTCGGCTGCTGCTCGCATGCCCTGCGGTAGCGCCGGTCGAGATCCCCGGTCCGGTGTTCGGCCATACGGACAACCTACGGAGCCGGAGCCGCGGCGCGAAGGTCATTCCTCGCGGAGGACCCGGACCGTGCCGAGGGCCGCGTCGGCCGCGTCCGGCAGGTACATGCCCGCCGCCACGCCCGTCCGGAGGTAGTGCAGCACCGGCTCCGTGAGCCGCTCGCCGGGCAGCGCGGCCGGGATGCCGGGCGGATACGGCGTCAGCATCTCGGCCACGACACGCCCCGCCGCGCGCTCCCCGGCCACGTCCTCGAACGGGCCGAAGTACGCGTCCCTGGGCAGGCACGTCTGCTCCAGCCGCAGCTCGCCCGGCCGCGGCACGGCGACCCGCGGAGCAGGCCGCAGGTCCGGCGCGTGGGCCGACAGGTCGCGGAGGGCCGCCAGCAGCGCGGCCGTGGTGGACTCGTCGTCCGCGTGGGTCAGCTGGGTGCTGATCCTGCGGTGATCGGCGAGGTGGACGTCGATGCGGTGGTGCTGCCGCAGCCAGTCGGCGGCCCCGTATCCGGTGATCCCGAGCGCGGCGAGGTCGATGACGACCGGCAGGGGGTCGAGGTCCGCGGCGAGGCCGGAATCCACGTACTCCGCCAGTCCGTCCACATGCAGGCCCTCGATGTCCTCGATCTCCTTCCGCACCGCGCCGGCCAGGCGCAGCGCGCCGCGGAGCAGTTCCTGCCCGTGCAGGGCCATCTGCCGCCGCCAGCCGTCGAGCCCGGCGTAGATGAGGACCGACGGGCTGGTCGTGCCCAGCAGGCCGGCCCGGGAGCCGAGCACGGCGGGATCGATGAGATCCCCTTGCAGATGGAACACCGACCCCTGCTCCAGGCCGCTGCCCATCTTGTGGATGCTGGTCACGCAGACGTCCGCGCCTGCGTCCATCGCCCAGGTGGGCAGCTCGGCGCAGAACGGCAGGTGGGCTCCCCACGCCTCGTCGACGATCAGTGGCCGCCCCCGCCGGTGGCAGATCTCGGCGATCCGGGTCAGGTCCGCGCAGGAGCCGTACGGGGTGGGGCTGGTGACCAGGGCGCCCCGCGCGTCCGGATGGTCCGCGAAGGCGGCTTCGAAGGCCTCCGGCGACGGGGCGTGGGCCAGCGCGCGCCCGTCGTCCCACTGCGGCTCCACCCAGACCGGCCGCACGCCGGAGAGGATCAGCCCGGAGACCACCGACTTGTGCGCATCCCTGCCGATCAGCAAAGTCTCGTGCGGCCCGGCGACCGACAGCATCGCGGCCTTCACCGACAGGGAGCTGCCGCAGGTGGAGAAGAAGGTGTGCGCCGCGTGCACCGCCTCCGCCATGAGCTGCTCGGCCCGCTCCAGGACGCGGTCCGTGGCGCGCCGGTCGTCGAGGCCGCCGAAGGCCAGGACGTCGGACTGGAAGACCGCGTCGCCCAGCTCCTTCCGTACCGGGGGATCGGCGCCCCGGGCCTGCTTGTGCCCGGGAGGGGTGAAGCCGAGTTCGCCGCGCGCGTGATAGCGGGCGAGAGCGTCGAGAACGGGTACCTCCGTCTGATCCATGCGGCACGGGTTCCCGCGTCACCCCGCCCCAAAAGTACGGCCGTTGCTGCTGCCCGTTGCTGCCGCCCGTGGCGCGCCGGGCGGTCAGTCGTCGGCCTGCGTGACGTGGAACAGGCCGCCCTCGGGGTCCCGCAGCGTCGCGACGGGGCCGAAGTGCGAGTCGCACGGCGGGCATACGACCGTCCCGCCCGCGTCGAGCACCTTCAGCGCCGCGGTACCCACGTCGGGCACGCAGAAGTAGACGTGCCACTGCGGCCGCATGTGCGGATCGGGCGCGGCCTCCTCGCCGCCGCCGCGCAGATCGGCCACGGGGTGCCCGGCGATCCGCAGGACCACGCGGTCGTTCTCGTACCGGACGTCGATGTGCTCCGCGCCCGGCGCGTCCCAGTCGAACACCCCTCCGTAGAAGAGGGCCGAGGCGAAGGGGTCCCGGGTGCGCAACTCGAGCCGCGCGGGCGCCCCGGAGCTGCGGCCGACCCGCCAGTCCGGGTCGACCTCGCCCTCCCAGATGCCGAACACCGCGTCCTCGGGGTCCGCGGCCACCACCACCCGCCCCTTGCCGAACTCGATGGGCCCGACCGCGACCGTGGCGCTGCGCTCCCGGACGCGCTCGGCCGCCAGGTCCGCGCTGTCGGCGGCGAAGTACGCGGTCCAGGACACCGGGTATCCCGCGCCCCGGCCCCCGGCGCCGAGCCCGGCCACGGGCGCTCCTTGCGCGAGGGCGACCGAGTAGTGGCCCTGGCCCTGGAAGCCCGGCTTGTAGTGCCACCCGAGCACGGAGGCGTAGAAGTCCTGCGAGGTCTTCAGGTCGTGCGCCATCAGGCTCACCCAGCACGGCGCACCCTGGGTCGCCCGCGTCGTGACCGGCACGGCTGCTCACCTCGTTCCGCGCAGTCGCTCCCTGCCTCCACCCTCCGCCCCGGCGCGCCGCTCCGCCACCCCTTCTGGGCCGCTTCAGTCCTGGTCCGCCGGGTTCTCCCGGTCCTGCGGGCTCTCGGGGATCTCGCGCGCCTCCAGGGGACGGGTGGCCGGGCCGTGCAGGACCGAGCCGTCCGTGGCGAACCGCGAGCCGTGGCAAGGGCACTCCCAGACCTGCTCGGCGTCGTCGAAGTGGACCAGGCAGCCCAGGTGCGTGCAGCGGGCGTCCACGGCCGTGACCGCTCCGGAGTCGTCCCGGTACGCGGCGCAGTGGTGCCCGCCCGCCCTCACGACGGCGCCGCTGCCCGGCGGGATGTCCGCGGCCGAGTCGACATGCGAGGTGTGCAGCCGGTCGCCCACGAAGTGCTTGGCGACGAACGCCTGCTGCTTGAGCAGAGGCCCCGCATCCCGTACGCGTGGCAGCCGCCGGGGGTCGTAGAGCTCGGTCCAGGCCGGGCGCGGGCCGCCCGCGATGTGCGAGGCGAGCAGCCTGCCCGACATCACCCCGCCGCTCATGCCCCAGCCGCCGAAGCCGGTGGCCACGTACACGTGCTGGGTGCCGGGGTGGAAGTGGCCCACGTACGGCAGCCGGTCGGTGGTGTCGTTGTCCTGCGCCGCCCACCGGTAGGTGATCTCGGCCTCCGGGAACCGGCCGCGGATCCACGCGGTCAGCAGCGAGTACCGCTCCTCCACGCTGCCCGTGCCCGGCTCGAAGGACTCGCCGGTGACGATCAGCAGTCGCTGCCCGCCGCCGGGCAGGGGCGCGCTGCGCACCGAGCGGGTGTGCTGCTCGGGCGTGATGTACATCCCGGCAGGGGCCCGCTCCGCGGGGACCGCCGCTGCGGCGACCAGTTCACGGCGCGGCTTCAGCCGGGCGAAGAGCATGGACCGGTCGAAGACCGGATAGTGGGTCGCCACTACGGCATCGCGTGCCACGACCACCGCACCGCTCTCGGTGGTGACCCGGCACCGGGTGCCGTCGTGCAGGCCTACCGCGCGGGTGTGTTCGAAGATCCGCCCGCCCCGTTCGGTCAGCCCGCGGGCCAGCGCGAGCAGGAACTTCCGCGGGTGGAACTGGAGTTGGTCCTCGACGCGCACTGCTCCCGCGACGGGGTAGGGCAGCCCGGTCTCCTTGACGAAAGAGGCCGGAAGGCCCGCTTCGCGGGCGGCCTCGGCCTCGGCGCGGATCTCCTCGACCCGCCGTGCCGACTCCACGTAGGTGTACGCGGGCACCCGCTCCAGGTCCGCGTCGGCGCCCAGTTCGGCGCACAGACCGGCCGCGTGCTCGATCGCCTCCAGGTGCGACTGCGCGTACAGCCTGGCTCCCTCGGGGCCGTGCTCCTCCCGCAGCCAGGCGTAGATCAGGGTGTGGAGCGCGGTCAGCTTGGCCGTGGTGTAGCCGGTCACGCCGGTGCCGATGCGGTCCGCCTCCAGCAGGGCGACCCCGACACCGGCGCGCTGCAGCTCCCACGCGGTGCACAGGCCCGCGATGCCGCCACCGATCACGACGGCGTCGACCTCGAGATCGGCGTCGAGCGGGGGGAGAGCGGTGCTCTCCGAGGACGCCATCCAGTACGACTCGTGCGTCGGGCCTCTGGGGTCTTGATCGGACATGTGGTCCGAGTTCCCCGGCGGGGCGCCGCGTAACGGGGCGCGTACGCCTGCCGCTCCGCGCCGTGTCGAACGCCGGCTCGTGCTTCGGGCCGTGACGCGATCGGAGCGCGCGAAGTGGCCCACGAGCTGCGCGGTAAACGGAACGTGGCTTCCCGTTGACGATTTATCGCGCGCGCCGAACGGCCGGGGTCGCTACGCTGGTGGATGACGGACAGCCTCTTCGAGAGAAGGCACCGACACCCTCGGCCGTCCCGAGGAGCCGGCCGGCCACCGCGGCCCGCTCCCGGTGGCTCAACGCGGCGCCACCGCGTCCGAACTGCCCTTGCACAGCAGCCCGAACCGGGCGGTCCGGCGCCCGGTCGAGGCCGCGGTCGGCACGTCCGGTTTCACCCGACGCGAAGGAGTGTGCGCGGTGACACCAGAGAAGACAAAGCGAAACCAGGTCAATTCCGAGCGCAGGGAACGGCGAAAGCGGACGAAGGACGTCCGCAACATCGACGTCTGGGCAAGATCCGCTCCGATCAGGCTCGCCGGATACGAGGACGACCCAACGGAGTCGCACATCCTCCGCGGCATCGACTGACCTCCAGCCGCCGAACGGGCGGCTTCTTCGCACCCGCCCGTCCCTCCCAGGGCCGGGCGGGTGCGGGCATCTTGGGGCCGGGCGAGCCGCTTCCCCGGCGTCCGGAGCCGGGTCCCGGCGTCCGCGCCCGGCCGGATCGCGGCGCTCGCAGCGCGGCCAGGTCTGTCAGTTCTCCGTGAAGTCGCCGTGCCGCCCCGCGCCCGCGGCGAATCGGGCCGCCCCGGCGAGCCCTTCGGCCAACGCGCCCAGACCGCCGCGCAGTTCGTCCGCCATCGCATGCTCCTCGGTCAGCCCCTCCTGGCCCAGGACGGAGGCGCGGTCGGCGCGCAGGCAGGTCTGCGGGAAGCGGGCGATCTCCGCGGCCAGCCGCTCGGCCTCCGTACGGGCCTGCCCCGGCGGTACGAGACGGCTCGCGAGCCCCATGCCGTACGCCTCGACGGCCGCCACGGGGCGTCCGGTGAGCACCAGGTCCAGCGCCCGCCCCGTGCCGATGAGCCGGGGCAGCCGCACCGTACCGCCGTCGATCAGCGGCACGCCCCAGCGGCGGCAGAAGACGCCGAACACCGCGTCCTCCTCGACGACCCGCAGGTCGCACCAGAGAGCCAGTTCGAGCCCGCCCGCCACGGCATGGCCGCTCACCGCGGCGATCACCGGCTTGGACAGCCGCAGCCGGGTCGGGCCCATCGGCCCGTCGCCGTCCGCCTCGACGCGGTTCCCGCGCTCGGTGCCCATGGCCTTGAGGTCCGCGCCCGCGCAGAACGTGCCGCCCTCGCCCCACAGCACCGCGACCCCGGCCTCCGGGTCGGCCTCGAAGGCGCGGAAGGCGTCCGCGAGGGCCGCGGCCGCCGGCCCGTCCACGGCGTTGCGGACGTCCGGCCGTGACAGCACGACCGTGGTGACCGGGCCCTGCCGCTCGACCCGGACGCTCGTACCGCCTGCACCGCCTGCACCGCCGGCACCGCCTGCACCGCCGGCACCGCTTGTGCCGCCCGCACCGCTTGGCCCGCTCACGCCGGTGCCTTCGGCCTGGCGCGCTCCAGGATGGGGCCGAGGTCCGTGCCCGCCGGGAGCGTGCCGAAGGCGTTCCCCCAGTCGCCGCCGAGCCGGGAGGCGCAGAAGGCGTCCGCGACCGCCGGGTGGCCGTGCCGTACGAGCAGGCTGCCCTGCAGCACCAGCGCCATCTCCTCGGCGAGGCGGCGGGCGCGCAGCTGCGCACGCTCCGGTTCGGCGAGTGCGGGCAGCGCGGCGCGCACCCGGGCGACCGCCGCGTCCAGCCGCCGGTCGGCCCCGGCCGCCGCGTCCACTTCGGCGAGGAAGGCGTCGAGTCCCGCGGGCTCCTTGGCGAGGGCCCGCAGGACGTCCAGCGCCGCGACGTTCCCCGAGCCCTCCCAGATGGACAGCAGCGGCGCCTCGCGGTAGATCCGCGGCATACCGGACTCCTCGACGTAACCGTTGCCGCCCAGGCACTCCAGGGCCTCGGCGGCATGCGCGCTGCCCCGCTTGCACACCCAGTACTTGCCGACCGCCAGGCCCAGCCTGCGCAGCGCCGCCTCCTGCGCGTCCCCGGCCTGGGCCCGGTCCGTGGCCGCCGCGAGCCGCATCGCCAGGACCGTCGCCGCCTCGGACTCCACCGCGAGGTCGGCGAGGACGTTCCGCATGAGGGGCTGGTCGATCAGCTCGGCCCCGAATGCGCGCCGGTACGCGGCGTGGTGCAGGGCCTGGCGCAGCCCGGCCCGCATGCCCGCGGCCGTGCCGAGCACGCAGTCGAGGCGCGTCATGTTGACCATCTCGACGATGGTCCGCACCCCGCGGCCCGGTTCGCCGACCGGCCAGGCCACAGCCTCGTCGTACTCGATCTCGGCGGAGGCGTTGGAGCGGTTGCCCAGCTTGTCCTTGAGCCGCTGGAGGTGCATCGCGTTGCGCGTGCCGTCGGGCAGCACGCGCGGCAGCAGGAAGCACGAAAGACCTCCGGGCGCTTGGGCCAGCACCAGGAAGACATCGCTCATCGGCGCCGAGGTGAACCACTTGTGACCCGTGATCAGATACGAGCCGTCGCCCGCCGGGACGGCCTGCGTGGTGTTGGCCCGCACGTCCGAGCCGCCCTGCTTCTCCGTCATCGACATGCCGGCGATCAGGCCCGCCTTGCCGAGCGGCGGCCGCAGCCCGTAGTCGTACGTCCGGGCGGTGAGCAGCGGCTCGTATGCGGCCGCCAGATCCGGCTGGGCGCGCAGGGCGGGGACGGCGGCATACGTCATGGAGACGGGGCAGCCGTGGCCCGGCTCGGCCTGGGACCAGACGTAGAACTGGGCGGCGCGGAGCAGATGGGCGCCTGGGCGGTCCTCGGCCCAGGGCGCGGCGTGCAGTCCGTGCTCGACGGCCACGGTCATCAGCCGGTGCCAGGCCGGGTGGAACTCCACCTCGTCGACGCGGTGCCCGTACCGGTCGTGGGTGCGCAGCCGCGGCGGCTGCTCCTCGGCCTGCCGTGCCCACTCCTGGACCTCAGCCGAACCCGCGAGCGCTCCGAGTTCCCTGACCCGCTGCTCGCCCCAGCCGGCGCCGTCGCGCCGCAGCGCCTCCAGCAGCGCCGCATCGTCCGCCGTGCTGAAACCGGTCAACAGCGGGGCCTGGTTGAGGACTTCATGCGTGGCGCTCACGGCAACCTCCGGGGGAGTGGCGCGGTCGGCTCCTTGTCCACGGCACTGACATTACACTTCTCATACGCGTGGTGGAAGATTGTAAGGGGCAGGGGTGCGGACGGATGGACGGCAACGGGAACGACGGCAACGCGCACGGGACTGCACACGGCACCGAGGACCTCGGGCTGCGGCCGCTCACGGCCCGGTCCGTCGTACTCAGCACCCTGCTCGGCCACCACCCGCCCCACCTGCCCGTACGCTCCCTGGTCCGGGCGGGCGAGATCTTCGGCATCGCAGAGGGCGCCGTCCGCGTCGCCCTCTCCCGCATGGTCGCGGCGGGCGACCTCGAACCGCGCGACGGTGGCTACGGGCTCACCGCGCGCCTCCTGGAGCGCCAGGCACGGCAGGACGACAGCCTGAGCCCGCGCACCCGCCCCTGGGACGGCGCCTGGGAGATCGCCGTCGTGACCGCGGAGCGGCGCCCCGCCGCCGACCGCTCCGCCCTCCGCCAGGCCATGACCGCCCTGCGCCTGGCCGAGCTGCGCGAGGGCACCTGGCTCCGCCCCGCCAATCTCGTACGGCAGCGCCCGCCCGTCGTGGCCGAGCAGTGCACCCTGCTGACCGGGGCCCCGGACGACGACCCGGCGCGCCTGGCGGCGGAGCTCTGGGACCTGGACGGCTGGGCGCGCAGGGCCCGCGCGCTCCGCGCCGCCCTCGAGGCGGCGTCGGGTCCCGCGGAGGAGTTCACCGCGGCGGCCGCGATCCTGCGGCACCTGCCGGCCGACCCGCTGCTGCCCGACGCGCTCCTGCCGGGCGACTGGCCGGGAGCGGCGCTGCGGCAGCGCTACGAGGCGCTCCGCGAGGACATCGGCGCCCTCTTGAGCGAGCACGCCGCCCGCTGATACGGAGGTCCTCGGCGGCCGCCCGTATTGGGCTATTGGGGTGTAGTCCCGCACACCGAGCGCGGTCCGGGTCGTTCTTGCAGGGCGGCCGGTGTGTCCGAGGTGTCGGAAAGGGATGGAATCCAGATGAAGATCCCCTCGCGTGGAGGTTTTGTTGCGCTCGCCCTGTGTGCGTCCGCGGCGGTGTCGGTGACTCCCGCCCTCGCGGCCGAGCAGGCCGGTGGGACGGCCCCGGACCGTACGGGCACGACCACGACAGATGGCGCCGCGATGGACGGCGCTGCGACGGACGGCGCCGCGACGGACGGCGCCACCATGGGCGGCACTGCCGCGGGCGACCTGTCCACAGGAAGCGGCGGCGAACCGCGTGTTCCGCTGATCGTGCCGCTGGAGAGCATGGAGACATCCCTCCCGCTGGACGCACCCGCCGTGGGCGGATCGTTCCCCGCCCTGCCGGTCAAGCCGCCGACCAGGCAGGACATGACCCCGGAGATGACGCGGGACGGCGGGGTGGAGCCTCGTGCCACCATTCCGCCGCTGCGGACGCAGGGTGCCCCCTCGGCGTTCGTCGAGGCCCCCGTCCCGACCCTCCAGGAGCGCGGCGGGCGGAGCGCCGCGCGGATCGAGACGCCGCAGGCCCCGCTGGGCACCTCAGGCCCGGAGGCGTCCCTCGGCCTTCCGATGGGCGCCCCGAGCACCGACCGGAGCGGCACGCCGGGGCTCCCGGAGCTCAAGGCGCCGGACGCCTCGGTGACCTCGCCGGCGGCCAAGGGGGAGCCTCAGGCGTACGTGGGCGTGACGCAGAAGGACGAGGAGCAGCGGCTCCCCGTGGGCCCCGCGATGCGTACCGGGTCCAAGGTGCTGCCCGCGGCCGGGAAGGCGGTCAGGGACACCCGGAAGGACCTTGGCCTGCAGCGCCGTTGAGGCGGTTGCCGTGCCGCGGCGGTACGGCCGTCAGCGGTCCCTGTGCGTCCTGCGCCGCACCCAGACCGCGGGAACGAACCAGCAGCTCGCGAACCATACGAGGGCCCCGAACACCAGCCAGACCGCGAGCTGGTCCGAGATCACCACGCGAAGGATCAGCAGCAGCGCCGAGATCAAGGTGCAGAGCAGCAGCACGAGGCCCACGAGCGTGAAGCGGGACGCCCACACCACGGTCTCCGGCTTCAGTCGGTGACCGAAGACGATCCGGTGGAAGGAGACCGGGGCGATCAGCGCCCCGGTCGCCGCGGCACCGAGCAGCACGGTCACGACGTAGATGTTCCGGTCGGGGTCGGCCAGATCCTCGAAACGCGGCGTGAACGCGACGGTGAGCAGGAACGCCAGCAGGATCTGCACGCCGGTCTGCGCGACGCGCACCTCCTGCAGCAGCTCGGCCCACCTGCGGTCGGCGCGCTGCTCCCGGGTCTCGTGGCGGCCCGGCGCGGGTTGGTAGTCGTCACGCATGGTGGGGGCCTCCTTCGTCGTCAACCGAACGTGTTCCCGGGGGAGGGGGGATTACGGCTCGGTCCGCCCGGTGGTCGTACGGCCGGGCTCAGCCATCTCGGATCCGTCCCGGGAATCGCCTGGGAATCGCCTCGTCTCCGCCGTGGAATCTCCTCGGGTCCGCCTGGGAAGCGTCGCGGCCGGTCCCGGGTCCGCCTCGGTCGGCTCAGCTGGTCGCGACGCCGTTCAGCCCGTCCACCCGGCGCTCCAGCGCCTCCACCGCGCCGGGACGCGGCCCCGGCACCCGGCGCCGTACCTCCATCAGGTGGCCCGCCAGGCCCCGGGCCGCCGCCGCGTCGCCGAGCTGCTCCCAGCAGTGGTGCGCGCGGTCGACCGCGGCCACGACATCGGGGGCGTCCACGGGCTCGCCCTGCCGCAGCCGGGCGGTCGCCGCGGCCGTCCACAGCTCGCAGGACCGCCCGAAGTCGGCGGCGAGCCGCGCCAGGTCGGCCCGTACCTCCAGCCAGTGCACGGCCTCGGCGGAACCGGCCCCGTGCGCCCGCAGCGCCTGCTGCTCCCAGGCGGCGGCCATGGCCGCCGCCTCCCCGTGCCGCCCTTCCCGCGCCGCAGCCAAGATCGCAGGATGCGGATCCGGCACGGCGTCGGGGCGTGGCGGTACGGACGGCGATGCGGCGG
The DNA here is from genome assembly GCF_052245475.1 of Streptomyces sp. 7N604. Taxonomy (NCBI): domain Bacteria; kingdom Bacillati; phylum Actinomycetota; class Actinomycetes; order Kitasatosporales; family Streptomycetaceae; genus Streptomyces; species Streptomyces sp. 7N604. Next base: position 34,957 of record NZ_JBQQBX010000028.1, read on the forward strand.
GCGTCGCAGGGGCGGCAGGCGTCGTGCCGGGGGCGCCGTACGGCACGCCCGCCGTCGCCTCCGGTGCGTCCGGCGGCAGCGCGCCCGGCGCACCGGTGCCGACAGAACCGGGGTCCGGCTGCGCGCCGAGGCTGTCGTGGCCGGGGGCACGCTGGGCAGCCGCGGTGGCGGAGTCGACCGGCGGATACGGCGGGTGTTGCTCGCCATGCGGCCGCGCCGGCTCGCTGGTCGTCTGCTGCGCCGGGGCCGTTGGGGCGGCGTCGGACGGCGCGCCCGGACCGCCGGAGCCGGGGGTGGGCTGCGCGTGGGCGGCGTCGTGGTGCGCAGCGGGCTGGGGGGCCGCGCTGTGGTTGTCCGGGCCGTCGGACCGACCGCCGGCTCTGTTGCGGTCAGGAACAGGCGCTGCGGTGGAGCCGTCGGCGCTCGCGGCGAGCTGGGGCGGGGCGCTGCTGTTGGCGGCTTCGTGAGCCGGACCGGGGGTTGGCGCGTGCGGCTCCGGGTGAGGCACGCCGACGGGCCGCGTACCCGCCCCTCCGTGCGGCAGGCCCGGTACGGCAGCGCCTGGGTGCTGGGCGTCCCGGCCGTCGCGGGTCGCCCCGTGCCAAGGGCCCGCGGCGCCCGGTCCGGCGGCGCCCGGTCCCGCGGCGCCCGGTCCGGCGGCGCCCGGTCCCGCCGCGCCCGGTCCCGGGGCCGCGGCGATGCCCGGGGGCAGCGTGGACAGGCCCGCCGTCGGCGGCGAGGTGACCGCGTCCGTGCCTTCCAGGTGCCAGGCGTCCGGGTGGGCGCCCGCCACGGTCATCGCGAGGCGGTGGAGCTCGGCCAGCGGCGGGCGGGTGTTCGCGGGGCGGAGGAGTTCGGCGACGGCACGGCTGTAGGCGGGGGATGCGACAGTCCGGCGGTCCGGGGGTGGGGACACCGTGCCGTAGAACCGGAGGCCCGCCGTCAGGAGCAGGCCGGGCTCGGCCCGGAGGCGGGTCCAGGCGCCCGCGTCGGCCACCAGGTCGGCGAAGAGCGCCGTGCTGCCTGGCGGGCGGTGCGCCAGCTCGACGGCCAGCCAGTGCCAGGGGAACCCGGTGTACCGGACCGTCGCCGCCGTCGTCCGCGCGAGCGCCAGATGCGGCAACTGCTGCTTGCGGTCGAGCGTCAACTGCCCGATGAGGTGGATCAGCAGCGGCCCGGGGGAGGCCGCGGCCGTACGGAGGCGGGTCAGGACGACCTGCGGGTCCGCCGGGTCGACCAGCTCCACCACGCTCCCGCCCCCCGCCCCCGTGAGCACCCCCGGCGGTACGGCCGCCAGCGCGGGCAGCGCCGCCGCCGCGTCCATCAGGCGGCCCTTGCCGACGGGGGCCGCCGCCATGAGCAGCGCCGCCCCCGGCGCCCTCCCGCGCCCGTCCTGTTCGATCCCGTCCCCGCTGTCTGCCACAAGAGCACCGTATCCGCAGGCGGGGCCGGGTGCAGTAACGGTCCTGCTCCGCCGCCCGGTTCGTCATGCGGCACCGGGGTTCGGACCCGCGCGCGAGGCACCTACCTGCCACGCCGCCGGATGAGTGCGAGGCGCCGCGAGCCCGCTGCCGGCTCCGTCAAGGGGGCGCGCGGAAGCAGGCGCGCGCCCCCAAAGTGCCCCTGAGCTCCTTTCGGTCACGGCCGAAACCAGGAAGGGCGGAGCGGCAAACCTCGCGTGGCTGGCCAGGTACGCTCCCGTGTCAGATCCCGAGCGGTGCACGCTCGCCTGCCCGTCCGGCAATTGCCTGGTGGGCAGGCCAGCGGTGGGGTCGCGTCGGTTACGCTCGCACCCGCACATCACCAGCCGAATGCGTATCAGATAGTGAACAACTTTGAGTGTCCATCGCACAGTTGAGCCCAGAACGCAACACACACGGTTTCAGCCAAAGCCAACAAACGATCTTGGCTCCTGAGGTCGACTTGTAGACGATATTGCAGTCGGCCAGCCTGGTGGACGGGGAACCACTGCCCGACGAAGGACCTCCACGTCCCACAGGACGCGGGGGAAGCGCGGAGGAGGGCTCGTCGTGGAACGCTATTTCACCAATCGCTACCACCAGGATCTGCGCTACCGCGTACACGAATTCGCAGAGCGCGAAGTACGGCCCCGCATAGCCGGGATGGAGGCATCGCGCACCGTCTCCCACGAACTGTCCCGGCTGATCGCCCGTCAGGGCTGGATCGGAGTCACCATCGATGGGGCGTACGGGGGAATGGCCGCCGGACACCTGGCCAAGACGATCATCATCGAGGAACTCTCCCGTGTCAGCGGCGCGATGGGAGCCATGGTCCAGGCCTCCCAACTCGGCGTCGCCAAGATCATCCACTTCGGCAACGACATCCAGAAGAAGACCTGGCTGCCCCGCATCGCGTCGGGCGACTGCCTGCCGACCATCGCGGTCACAGAACCCGAGTCGGGCGGCCACGTTCTGGGGATGGGCAGCACCGCCGTACGCGACGGTGACGACTACATCCTCAACGGCCGCAAGGTCTTCGTCGGCAACAGCCACGTCGGCGACCTGCACGGCGTCGTCGTCCGCACAGGACCCGGCTCCAAGGGGCTGTCGGCCTTCCTCGTCGAGGCCGACGCCCCGGGCTTCTCCCTGGCCGAACAGCAGCCCGCCATGGGCCTGCACGGCTTCAGCTTCGGGGAGCTGCTCTTCGACAACTGCCGTGTCCCCGCAGCGAATCTGCTGGGGGATGAGGGACAGGGCCTGGCCGTCGCATACTCATCCAGCATCCTCTACGGGCGGCCCAACCTCACCGCCGTATCCCTCGGCATCCACCAGGCGATCCTGGACGAGACGACTGCCTTCTGCATCGAGCGCGAGCGCTTCGGCAAGCCGCTCGGCGAGCTGAACAACATCAAGCTGAAGCTCGGGAAGATGCAGTCCCGGCTGATGACCGCACGCCTGGCCGCCTACCACGCCGTGCACCTGCTCGACAGCGGGCTGCCGTGTGACGCGGAGCTGATGAACGCCAAGCTCCTCAACGTCGAGTACGCACTCGACTCGGCCCGCAACGCCATGGAGATCCACGCCGCCTGCGGTCTGTTCACCGACCGCCCGATAGAGCGCTATCTGCGGGACGCCTTCCACATCTTCGCCCCGGCAGGCACCTCTGACATCCAGCTCCTGCGCCTCGGCGAGCTGGCACTGGGCACGGCGAAGGGTCAGTGGTCCGAGCGGCTCGCGGACATGCTGCAGTTGGAGCAGATCGAGCAGCTGGAAGAGCAGCTGCGGACCGCGGAGCACGCGGTGTGAATCGTGAAGGGAGCCACGGACACAGTGCTGTGCCCGCGGCTCCCGGTTTCAGGCGCCCGCGCGCGGAGAGCGCCGTGCGGGCGAATCCCCCACACCTCGCTCAGATCTCGCCTCCAGCCTCCAGGCGGTGAATCCGCTCGACCAGCTGGGACGCCATCGACTTGATGGTCTCCAGGCCCTGCCGCCCCCACGGCCGCGGCTCCTGATCCACGACGCAGATCGTGCCGAGCGCCATACCCGTACGGTCGATGAGCGGGGCACCCAGATACGACCGGATGCCGATCTCGTCCACGACCGGATTCCCGGCGAACCGCGGGTAGTCGCAGACGTCCTCCAGCACCAGTGCCTTGCGCCGCACGACGACGTGCGGGCAGTAGCCGTGATCCCGCGCCATCACCCGGCCCGGCTGGGCCTGTTGCGGTGCGGGCCCCAGCTCCACCCCCGCCTGGCCCTCGGCCGGGGTGTAGAGCCCGGCGAAGTACTGCCGGTGCTCGTCGATGAAGTTGACCATCGCGTATGGCGCCCCGGTGATGCGGGCCAGTTCCCGGGCGAAATCATCGAACTCCGGGACCGGGGTGTCGCCGAGCCCGAGATCGCGCAGCCTGGCCACCCGGGCCGGCGCCTCGCCGTCCTCGGGCGTGAGGAGCAGATGGCTCGTCGGGTCGTACTGCTGGGTGTATGGGATGGGGGCGGACATGGGGAGCTCCGTTCGACTGCGGATTCGGCTGCGCCTGCCGGACGGTCAGCGCAGCGGGTCGGGCACCGCCGCCGGCGAGCCGGCGGCGGAGCTGAGCAGGTGCTGTACGAGTGACACCAGCACGCGGGTGCTGGAGTTGCACTGCCGGGCGTCGCACATCACGACGGGCACATCGGGTTTGAGATCTATGGCCGCGCGGACCTCGTCCGCGTCGTACCGATACGCGCCGTCGAACTCGTTCACGGCCACGATGAAGCCGATCCCGCGCCGCTCGAAGAAGTCCACGGCGGCGAAACAGTGGTCCAGTCTGCGGGTGTCGGCGAGCACGACGGCCCCGAGGGCGCCGTTCGACAGCTCGTCCCACATGAACCAGAACCGCTCCTGTCCGGGCGTGCCGAACAGGTAGAGCACATGGTCCCTGTCGAGGGTGATGCGGCCGAAGTCCATCGCCACGGTGGTGGTCGTCTTCTCCTCGACCCCCTCCAGGCTGTCCGTGCGAGCGCTGACCTGGGTCAGCAACTCCTCGGTGCTCAGCGGTTCGATCTCGCTCACCGCTCCGACGAAGGTGGTCTTCCCCACCCCGAAGCCGCCCGCGATGAGGATCTTCAGGGCGGTGGGAAAGGGGTCAGAGCCGCTTGCGTAGACCATGCAGCACCGCCTCCAGGAGGTCTCTATCGCTCGGGGATGTCTCGAGGGCACGGGGCGCCCGGGTGGTGAGCGCCCCGCAGTCCACGAGGTCGGACAGCAGGACTTTGGTGACGACGGCGGGCAGCCGCACGTGGGCGGCCACCTCGGCCACCGACATGGGGCCGCCGCACAGCCCGAGGACCTGGGCGTGGTCCGGGCCGAGGTAGCTCTGCGGCTGGGAGCCGGTGGCCATCACCATGGTGAGAAGGTCGAAGTGCGCAGTCGGACGGGTGCGCCCATTGCTGACGGTGTACGGCCGGACTAAGCGACCGGCCTCATCGTCCAGCCACATCCCGTCCTGCGCCTCGGCCATCCTCAGCGCCCCGCGTCGCGCGGAGCGCTGCCGGCCGGCTGACGGGCGGGCGTGGCCAGATACGGTCGGACGCTCTTGACCAGCATCGCCATCTCGTAGCCGAGTACGGCCGCGTCGGCCTCTCTCTCGGCCATGACGGCGAGGCAGGCACCGGAGCCGGCGGTGGACACGAACAGCAGGGCGGTGTCGAGCTCCACCACCACCTGGCGCACCTCGCCGCCGTTGTCGAACCGCATACCGGCGCTGCGGGCGAGGGAGTAGAGCCCTGAGGCCAGGGCGGCCATGTGGTCGGCGGCGTCGGTCTCCAGGCCGTGGACGGCCTTCACCAGTCCGTCGGAGGACAGCAGAAGTGCGTTACGGGTGTGTGGTACACGCTGGACGAGGCCGGTCAGGAGCCAGGAGAGATCAGTGGTCTGGCCGGTACGCATGTCGCTCACCATGGTGGCGTTCTTCTCCTTGGGGGTGAATGCGGAGCCTGCTGGTTAACGAGAGCTGTCGGCGGGACTCTCGTCGGAAGCGTCAGGAGTCTCGGCGAGACTGAAACCCCGCCGGAACGCGGCCATCAGGCCCGGGTCGTGCTCCGCCTCCCGCTCGTCCCCCGTTGAGCGAGCGGTCGGTGTGTCCCGGAGCTCCGGGACGAGGTGTTCCTGCCTGCGACGCCGCGGCAGTTGCGGCCGCTCGTCCCTGGCATCGGTGTTGGGGGCACCGCCCGTGCCCTCACGGTCATGCGGAAGGGCGGGACCACGGTCGCGCGGTGCGGCAGGTTCCATGGCGCGGGCGTGCTGTTGCGGAATGGGAGTGGGCATGGCCAGGGGCTCGGGCTGCGGATGCGCCAGGGGCGGCGACGGTGCCACGGCCGGCTGTGCAGCCGGCTGCTGCACGGAGGGAGCGGTGGGAGCGGCCGGCGCGGCGGCCTGGTGGGCAGGCGGGTGCGCGGCCGGCTGCGCGCCGCCGTCCGCGGCGGCCTGGTGCGCTTCCGAGGCCTCGTCGCCCAGCAGGCCCTGCGGCACCACCAGAACGGCCTGGACACCGCCGTAGATGTTGCTCTGCAACTGCACGAGGATGCCGTGCCTGCGGGCCAGCGCGGAGACCACGAACAGGCCGATCCGGCCGTCCTGCAGCAGCTTGCCGACGTCGATGTGGTCCGGGTCGGCGAGCAGCGCGTTCATCCGCATCTGCTCCTCCCGCGGCATGCCGAGCCCCCGGTCCTCGACCTCGACTGCGAGCCCGGCGGTCACCTTCTGGGCGCGCAGCAGGACTTGGGTCTGCGGGGCGGAGAACACCGTGGCGTTCTCGACCAGTTCGGCCAGCAGGTGGATGACGTCCGCGACCGCGTGGCCGCGCAGCGTGCCCTCGATCGGCGGCACGAGCTTGACCCGCGAGTACTGCTCGACCTCGGCGATCGAGGAACGCAGCACCTCCGTCATGGTCACCGGGCGGCTCCACTGGCGGCGGGAGATGGCGCCGCCGAGCACCGCGAGGTTCTCGGCGTGCCGCCGGATGCGGGTCGCCAGGTGGTCGACGTGGAAGAGGCCCTTGAGCAGGTCCGGGTCCTCGACCTCGTTCTCCAGCTCGTCCAGAAGCTCGATCTCGCGGTGCACCAGGGACTGCAGCCGCCGGGCGAGGTTGACGAAGACCTCGACCTTCTCCTCGCTGCCGCCGGCGGTGCCCCGTACCAGCTGCGTCGCCTGTACGACGGCCGCCTCCGCCTGGCGCTGGGCCAGGGTCAGTTCGTGGGCGAGGAGGTCGATGGTGTCGCCCTCCGGCCGGGGGAGCGGGGCGAACGGGCGCTGCTGCAGCCGCTCGCCGCGGCCGAGCCGCTGCAGCAGCTCCTGCAGGTCCGACTGGGCTCGGGCGCCGGACCGGCGCAGCGCGGAGAGCCGCCGGGACACGGTACGGGCCTCGGCGTCGCCCGCGATGGCGCCGCCCAGCAGGACGCCGGCGCCGAGGACGGCGGCACCGGTCAGCACGCCCCAGGTCGCCGCGTCCGCGTAGCCCTCCTGGGAGCGCAGGACGAAGATGACGACAGCCGCCGAGAGTACGGAGACGAGGGCGGCGGGGAGCACGGCGAGGCGCACCAGGCGGGCCCGGGTGGCGGAGTCGGCCGCCGTCTCATGGGCTGGTGGCCTGCCGTGCCTCTTACCTGTGGGGGCCGCCGCGATCGGCCGCCCGGATTCCGGGCGCGCGGCATAGGTTGGAGGTTCAGGCATCGGGGTCCTCTCGATCAGCCAGTACGGGACACGCGGCAGGCGCACGTCAGGCTAACCGTCAACGCGGGTACACGATCGGACAGTTGGTGGCTTCGCTACCCTACGCCACCCTCATTCGGCGTACGTAATCACACAGAGATCAGTTGGTGTCGAATGCAGGTTCGTTGACCTGCAGGAACGATTCCGCCTGCGTTTCTCCGTGTGGTGTCCCGGGAGCCGGGTACTCGCCCGCAGTCCTGAGCGGGGAGGACCGACATGGATCACGAACAACTGCACGAGCTGGCGCAGCAGCTCCGCGTCGACGCCGTCCGCGCCGCCGACGCCGCCGGATCCGGCCATCCGACGTCGTCGATGTCCGCGGCGGACCTCATGGCCGTACTGCTGGCGAACCACCTCCAGTACTCCTTCGACCGGCCGGAACACCCCGGCAACGATCACCTGGTCTTCTCGAAGGGCCATGCCTCGCCCCTGCTCTACGCCCTGTTCAAGGCGGCGGGCGCGGTCCCCGACGACGAGCTGCTCAGCTTCCGCAGGCTCGGCAGCCGGCTCGAGGGGCACCCGACGCCGCAGCTGCCGTGGGTCGAGGTGGCCACCGGCTCGCTCGGGCAGGGCCTGCCGGTCGGCGTCGGCCTCGCCCTGGCGGGCAAGCGGCTCGACCGGCTGCCGTACCGAGTCTGGGTGCTGTGCGGCGACAGCGAGCTGGCCGAGGGCTCGATGTGGGAGGCGTTCGAGCACGCCGGACACGAGCGGCTCGACAACCTCACGGCCGTCGTCGACGTCAACCGGCTGGGGCAGCGCGGACCGACCCGCCACGAGTGGGACCTCGACGCGTACGCCCGCCGCATCCAGGCCTTCGGCTGGCACACGGTCGAGATCGACGGGCACGACACCGCCGCGATCGACGACGCGTACGCAAAGGCCAGGGTCACGGCCAGGCGGCCCACCGCGATCATCGCCCGCACCCTGAAAGGCCGGGGCGTGGCGGCCGTTGAGGACCGGGAGGGGTTCCACGGCAAGCCGCTGCCGGACGCGGCGGAGGCCGTGGCCGAGCTCGGCGGCGTACGCGACCTGCGGGTCGAGGTGCACGCCCCGCCCGAGGTGCACGACCCGCAGCGCCCCGCGTTCCCCCTGGAGCTGCCGCGCTACGGCATCGGCGAGAAGGCGGCGACCCGCACCGCGTACGGGCAGGCCCTCGCGGCGCTCGGCGCGGCGCGCTCCGACGTGGTCGCCCTCGACGGCGAGGTCGGCGACTCGACCCGGGCGGAGTTCTTCGCCAAGGACCACCCCGACCGGTACTTCGAGTGCTACATCGCCGAGCAGCAGATGGTCGCCGCCGCGGTCGGCATGCAGGCCCGCGGCTGGATCCCGTACGTCGCCACCTTCGCGGCCTTCCTCACCCGCGCGCACGACTTCCTGCGCATGGCCTCGGTGAGCCGCGCCCGCCTCGCCGTGGCCGGCTCGCACGCCGGTGTCTCCATCGGCGAGGACGGTCCCTCCCAGATGGGGCTCGAGGACCTCGCGCTCTTCCGCTCCCTCCACGGCAGCACCGTGCTCTACCCGTGCGACGCCAACCAGACCGCCCAGTTGGTGGCCGCGCTCGCCGACCGCCCCGGCATCGGCTACCTGCGCACCACCCGCGGCGACACCCCGGTCCTCTACGGGCCCGACGAAGAGTTCCCGATCGGCGGCAGCAAGGTGCTGCGCGCCTCGGACGAGGACCGGGTCACGCTGGTCGCCGCCGGGGTGACGGTCCATGAGGCGCTGGCGGCGGCGGAGCGGCTCGACGGGGAGGGCCTCCACACGCGCGTGATCGACCTCTACTCGCTCAAGCCTGTGGACGGCGAGGCGCTGCGCGCGGCGGCGGACGCGACCGGGTGCCTGCTCACGGTCGAGGACCACCACCCCGAGGGCGGCCTGGGCGACGCGGTGGCGGAGGCGTTCGCGGACGGCAGGCCCGTACCCCGGCTGGCCCGGCTGGCGGTACGCACCCTGCCCGCGTCCAGCACGCCCGCGGAGCAGTTGCACGCCGCCGACATCGACGCGGATGCCATCGTGGCGGCTGCCCGCAGGCTGGCCGACATCGTCGGCACTCCGGGCTGAATCGCCGGCACAGCGGGCTGAGGCGCTTCTCCTGGCCGCCCGTACTGGCTCGGCCCGCGATGCCGGCGTACCTGCTCAGCGGGTGGCGTAGCCGACGATGAAGAACACCGCGAAGAGCACGACCACGGCCATCAGGACGATCAGCGGCCACACGCCCCAGCCCTTGGCCGGGTTGTACGTCTCCCGCGGCCCGGCGCCGGAGAGGCCGCCCTCTCCCTGCGGCGTCTCCTCGGGTGGGACGCCGCCCGGCTCGGGGGTGCCGGGAACAGGCTGGGTTCCGGGTTCCGGATGCTTGTTGTTCATGGCCCCCGAGTGGGCAGCCGCCGCCGTTTCACACCTCCCGGGACCCGGAATCCCTACGGCAGCACTCAAGGCGGTGTCGAGCGGCCCGCTCGGGTCACTCGGGGAAGGGGAACGGGGGACGCCGACGTGAGGCATTTTTATCCGAGGCGGTGCTGATCATGCGCTACGACCAACTGGCGGGCCAGGTTCAGGCACGGGCGCAGCTGCCGGACCGGCAGTCCGCGGAACGGGCCGTGCGGGCCACCCTGGAGACCCTCGCCGAGCGGGTTCCCGACGGCTTGGCCGACCACTTTGCGGCCCAGCTCCCGGGCGAGGCCGCGGAGGCCCTGCGCCGCGTTGCCGCCTCCCACGAGGGCTCGCCGGAGGAGCGGGCGTACCGGCGCAACCACGGCGAGCGCTTCGACCTCACCGTCTTCCTGGGCCGGATCGCCTGGCGCGCGGGGACCGACGAGGAGGAGGCCATCCGCGAGGCGACCGCCCTTTTCGAGGTGCTGGACTCGGCCGTGAGCCCCGAGCTGATGGAGAAGCTGTACGAGTCGCTGCCGGGCGACATCCGGGCGCTGCTGCCCGAGGAGCGGGCTGCCCGCGGTGAAGGCCTGGAAGGACTGGAAGGCGCGGAGTCCGGCTGACCCCCCGGCTGTCCGCCGTACGGTCAGCGGCGCGGGCCCCGTTCGCGCTTGAGGCGATGCTCCACGACCAAGAGGTCCGTCAGCGCCAGCAGCGAGAGCACCGCGCAGACGATCGCGATCGCCCCGAGCGCCCCCGAGCTGGGTGAGCTGCCCGCGTCGGACCTGGCCCCCCAGATCGCGAAGAGCACGGCACCGGCCAGGAAGACCGGCGTGTAGATCACGGCCAGCACCATCCGCAGCCCGAGCGCGCTGCGGGCCGTGACCGGTTCGGTGCCGGCCCGTGGATGCCTGCGGCCGTACATGCCGGAGCGCGACCGGGGGACCGGGGCGTTCGGGTCGTCGGGGGAGACCGGAGCGTTCGGGTCCTCGGGGAAGGCCGGGAGATCCGGCCTCTCCGGCGGAACCTCCGGGGTGGCGTGGCCCGGCTCCTGCCTGTCGTCGCGCATGGCGTCCTCCCGTCATGGGGCACGCACCATCTGCACTTCCCAGAGTAGGCCGCCCAGCCTTCCGCCCGGCCTTCCGCACGGCCTCCGCACCGCTTCGCACCCGGCCCTATGCCCTTGCCCACGCCCGGCCCTGGCCCGCCCCCAACGCCTTCACCCGCTTGGGCTCCCGCGGCTGGCCGCCCGGTGGCGCACCTCCCAGGGTCGGAGAGGAGGAGCGACCGAAGAGAGGACCATGAGCCGTACGCACATACCGGCTCCGGCCGGCAGCACGGCGCTCGCCCGCCGGCCGTGGCGGCGCAGGGCGGCCTGCTGGGTGGCCTTCCTCTCGGTCGTGATCTCGACGGTCGCCCTCGTCGCCGTCGGCACCGCGCGCAGCACCGCCCTCAACCGCTCCTTCTACCAAGGGGTACTGGACGAGCAGAGGGCGTACGACCGGCTCTACGACGAGGTGCTGGTGGACCCGGAGTCCTCCGCCGTCACCCGCGAGATGCTGGCCCGCCTCCCCGTGCCGCAGGGCGTCGTCACCTCCAACCTCAAGACCGTCCTGCCGCCCGAGGCCGTACGGGCCCTGGCCGACCAGCAGATCGGCAACGCGGTGGGGTATCTGCGCGGGGAGCGGCCCGCGCTGCGGCTGACCGCCGACCTCAAGCCGGTGCTGGCCAACTTCGAGGACCTGATCCGGATCTACTTCGGCGACCTGATCGCCGCGGTGGAGGAGTGGCCGGCGGACGATGTGGACGCGATCGCGGCGGGCCTGCGCGGGGCGGTCCACGACCTCGGGCCCGGGGCCGAGGGGCAGCGGGCGGCCGCCGCGCTGCCGCCAGGCGTGCTCGCCCACCCGGACCTGCCCGCCGTCACCGAGGCCCTGCTGTCGGCCGTACCCGCCGAGGCCCGCGACACCCTGCGTTCCGGCATTGCCGCGGCGCTCGGTACCGGGGGCAGCCCGCCGGCCCGGACGCCGGCGGGCCCGCCGCCGCAGGGCGGCGACGGTGACCGGGCCGGTGCCGGGGAACTCCTCCTCCTGCGGGAGGGGACGCGCTGGCAGGTCGTCGCCGACCTCGAGGACCGCGACCCGGACGGGATCGCCCTGGTCCGCAAGGCGCGCTCCATCGCCCAGCTGGGCATGGGCCTTGTCCAGACACTGGCCGTGATCCTCGGGGCGAGCGGGCTCCTGGCGCTCTGGGCGGCCGTGCCCGGCACGCTCGCCCGCCGACTGACCGCCACCGGCGCGGCCGTGGCCACCGGCGGGGCGCTCGCCGCCGCGGGCGCGGGCATCGGCCGGCTCTTCGCCGGGGACGCCATGCCCGAGCCGTCCGCCTCCTGGCCGCCCTCGCTCGCGCGGCTCGTCGAGGATGTGCAGACCACGGCCGCCGACCGGCTGCTCGAGGCCGGTCTGCTGGCCGCCGCCGTGCCCCTGGCCGCCGGGCTCCTCACGGCCGGGACCGGTCTGCTGTGGCGGGCCGCGGGCAGGCGCCGCGCCGCCGGATCGCCGGTGCCCCGGCCCACGCGCGCGTGGGCCGTGACCGCGGGCGTCGCCGCGCTCGCCACCGCGGGCGCGGCGCTCGCCCCCACCGCGATCGGCGGCTCGGCGATCCGCCGCTGCCAGGGCTCGCCCGCCCTCTGCGAGCGGCGCTACGACGAGGTGGCCCAGCTCGCCGCCCACAACGCCATGGCCTCCACCGAGGACCGGTTCATCGGCCCGCTCCAGGACCGCGGCATCACAGCCCAGCTCGACGCGGGAGTGCGCGCGCTGCTCATCGACACGCACACCTGGGAGACGCCCGAGGAGGTGGCGGACCGGGTCAGGGGCTCCGGCCTCCACGGCCGTCTCTCCGGCACGGGCGCAGGGCTCACCCGGTTCATCACCCGGGTCAGCCCGCCGCGCGGCGGGCTGTGGCTGTGCCACGCCATGTGCCGGGGCGGCGCGGTCGCTCTCGTGCCCACGCTCCGGATGGTCGGAGCCTGGCTGGAGGACCACCCGACCGAGGTCGTCACCCTGATCGTGCAGGACGGCGTCGGCGGCGACGAGACCGTACGGGCCTTCCGCGAGGCCGGCCTCGAGCGCCTGCTGTACGTGCCGGACGACGACCCCGCGCGGCCCTGGCCGACGCTCGGCGAGATGGTCCGCGACGGGCGGCGCCTGGTGGTCTTCGCCGAGCGGGCCGACGGCCCCGCGCCCTGGTACCGGAACTTCTACCGGTACGCGATGGAGACCCCGTTCTCCTTCCGCAGCCCGCGGGAGATGAGCTGCGCGCCCAACAGGGGCGGCCGGGACAAGCGGCTGTTCCTCCTCAACCACTTCGTCACCGCGGGCGGCGGTAGCCGGCTGGACGCCGGCGAGGTCAACAGCCGCGACCGGGTCCTGGAGCGCGCCCTCGCATGTGAGCGGGAGCGCGGCAGGCCCGTCACCTTCGTCGCCGTCGACTACACGACGATCGGGGACGCCAAGGGCGCCGTGGACGCCCTCAACGCCGCCCGCTCGTCCCGGAACAGGAACGAGACCAGGGAGCCCGGCCGATGAGGAAGCACCGACGCAGCCAACGGACCAGTCGCCACAGGACCCTGTGCCACAAGACGCTGCGCCGCAGAACGCGCCGCCACGGCATATGGATGACGCTCGGTGCGCTGCTCGGCGCCGCCGTCACGGCGTGCAGCGGCCCGCCACCCAAGTCGGCACTCACCGGCGTCGGCACGGCGGCGCCCGCGCGGCCGTCCGGACCGCAGCGCGGCTTCACGCTCGTGGCCAGCGGGGACGTCATCCCGTACCCGACGATCATGAAGCAGGCACAGCAGGACGCGGACGGCGGCGGCCACGACTTCCGCAAGCTCCTCGCGGGCGTCCAACCCGTGGTCTCGGCCGCGGACATCGCGCTGTGCCACATGGAGACTCCCTACGGCGAGCCGGACGGGCCGTTCACCGGCTACCCGACGTTCGTCTCGCCGCCCCAGGTCGCGGAGGCCCTCAAGGACACGGGCTACGACTCCTGCTCGACGGCCTCGAACCACACCCTGGACGCGGGTGCCGCGGGGATACGCCGCACGCTCGACACCATGGACAGGGCCCGGCTGCGCCACGTGGGCTCGGCACGCTCGGCGCAGGAGGCGTCGAAGCCCGCCCTGCTGCGCGCGGGCAGCGCCACCGTCGCCCAGCTCTCGTACACCTACGGAACCAACGGCATACCCCTCCCCGAGGGCATGCCCTGGGCCGTGAACCGCATCGATCCGGACCGGATCCTCGCGGACGCCCGCGCGGCCCGCAGGGCCGGAGCCGACGTCGTCGTGCTGAGCGTCCACTGGGGCACGGAGTGGCAGGAGGAGCCGGACCGGATGCAACTGGACCTGGCGGACCGGCTGACCCGCTCGCGGTCCGGCGGCCGCCCCGACATCGACCTCGTCATCGGCACGCACAACCATGTGCCGCAGGCGTACGAGAAGGTCAACGGCACCTGGGTCGTCCACGGCCTCGGCGACCAGGTCGCCGGCGTGATGCAGGACCCCCGCGGCAACCATGGCTCCATAGCGCGCTTCACCTTCGAGCCGCCGCGGGAGGAGGGGCAGCGGTGGACCGTGAAGAAGGCCGAGTTCATCCCGCAGATGACGGACCGCGGGCCGCCGTGGCGGGTGGTGAATCTGGGCGAGGCGCTGCGCCGCGACCCCGGCAGGGACGACTACCGGCGTGTGCGGGACGGCATCCGCAAGGCGGTGCTGAGCCGCGGGGCGGCCGCCGACGGCCTCACCATGGCCGACCGCTGACCGCCCCGCGGCTCAGGACGTCCGCGCTTACGGACGTTCCGCGCTTACGGACTTCTGCGCCCACAGACTTCCGCCTACGGACTCGCCCTCCGCGCCGCTGACGGAGCGTCAGGTGCTGGCGGTGGGGCGTCCCGTGGGTCCGTGCCCCACGTCGACGGCCCGGGCCCGGCCGCGAACGCCAGATCCCGCCCTGCCCTGATGTCCTCCGTCGTGATCCAGGTCCTGGGCAGCTCCTTGCCACCGAGGCGGGCCGACTGCACGTAGCGCCCGGCGGCGCCCGCGCCCGGCGCCGTGATCAGGAAGCGGCCCCGCGGGTACCAGCGGCGGTCCAGCACGAGCTCCACCCGCTCGAACACGGGCGTCGAGAGACCCCAGGTGTCCGTGCCCGGGAACACCGGGAACACTCCGATCGACGACAGCACCATCCACGACGACATCGTGCCCAGGTCGTCGTTGCCCGTAATGCCGTCCGGCGCGTCCGTGAACAGGCTCAGCGCCGCGTGCACCACATCCGTCGTCTTGGCGGGGCTGCCGGTCGCGAGGTAGGTGTACGGAGCGATGAGATCCGGCTCGTTCTGCGGGTTGTACGTGTCCGCGTTGTCGTAGTCGTACGGGCCGCCCACCCACACCTCGCGCGCCGTGCCCTCCGGGTCCGAGCGGAGCCGGTCGTAGGCGAAGAAGGAGTCCAGACGCCGCTCGGTGGCCTCCCGGCCGCCGATGAGCGAGACCAGGCCCGGCAGGTCCTGCGGGACCAGCCACTGGTACTGCCACGCCGTGCCCTCGTGGAAGCCCTCGCTCCGCGCCGGGTCGGCGGGGCCCGTGAACGCGCCCTCGGCGTCCCGCGACCGGAAGAAGCCCGTCGACGCGTCGAAGACGTTGCGGTAGCTCTGGCCGCGCGCGGCGTAGCGCCCCGCGTCCTCCGTGTGCCCCAGCTTCCGGGCCATCTCCGCGAGTGCCGCGTCCGCGAGCGCGTACTCGAGCGTCGCCGAGCCCCCGTGGTGGAAGTCGGAGTCCCCGGGCTTGACCTTCTGCCGGTTCGGCTGGTGGGGGACGAATCCCTCCGCCAGGTACGCGCGGTTGGCGTCCCGGCCCGCGTACGGGGAACCGGGGGGCGGCACGCCGTCCGCGTTCTTCTTCAGCGCCCGGTACGCCTCCTCCTCATGGCCCTTCAGCAGGCCCTGCCGGTAGGCGTTCGTGAGGAACGGGGTCACCGGATCGCCGGTCATGATGTTCGTCTCGGCCGTGGCATAGCCCCACTTGGGCAGCCAGCCGCCCTGCTGGTCCACCTTCAGCAGCGACAGCGCCATGTCCCGCGATTCCTCCGGCGCGAGGAGGGCGAGCAGCTGGGCCTGGGTGCGGTAGGTGTCCCACAGAGACCAGTTCTGGTAGTACGTGAAGCCCTCTGCGCGGTGGACCTTCCGGTCCCAGCCGGTGTAGCGGCCGTCGACGTCCTGGCCCACATTGGGGTGCAGCAGGGCCCGGTAGAGGGCCGAGTAGAACGTGCGCCGCCGCGCGTCTCCGCCGCCCTGCACCCGTACCCGGCCGAGCCGCTCCTCCCACGCCCGCTGTGCTGCCGCCGCGGTGGCGTCGAAGGAGGTCCGGCCCTCGGCGTCGAGGTTCCGGGCGGCGCCGGCCCGGTCGACGTAGCTGATCGCGGTGACGGCCTCGACGTCCCGGTCGCCGGCGGTGGTGTCGAAGCGGACGTACGCGCCGCGGCGGCCGGATCCCTCGGACGCGTCGCCGCCCGCGGTGACCCGGTCGCCTTCCCAGGTGCCGTGGGAGGCGAAGGGGCGGTCGAACCGGGTGATGGTGTGGACGGTGTACGGCTCGCTCCGGTCGGTCCGCTGGCAGAAGCCGCTGCCGGTCACCGATGCGGCGACGGTGCGGTCGTCGAGGACGGTCACCTGACTGCTGGTCACCTTGTGCAGCGCCTGCCCCGTGTTGAGCAGGACGTTGGCCTTGTCCGTGGCCGGGAAGGTGTAGCGCTGGCGGCCGGTGTGCCGGGTGGCGCTCAACTCGGCGGTGATCCCGCCGTAGTCGGCGAGGCGGACTCTGTAGTGGCCGGGGGCGGCGGTCTCCTGGTCGTGGCTGAAGGAGGAGGCGTACGCGGCGTTGTCGCTGCTGGTGATGTCGCCCGTGGTCGGCATGACGGGCAGGTCGCCGCCGATGGCGCAGCCGACTCCGGCCAGGTGGACGGCGGAGAAGCCGCGGATGTGGGAGTCGTCCCAGTCGTAGCCGGTGTTGTGGCCGGTGTCGGGGGAGAGCTGGACCATACCGAAGGGGACGGCGGCGCCCGGGAACGTGTTGCCCTCGTTGCGGGTGCCGATGAAGGGGTTGACGAGGTCGGTGAGCCGCTCGGTCGGCACGGGCTCCGGCCGGGGCAGGGGGCCGCGGCCGTCCTCGACGGCGCCGGTCCGGGCCGCTGCCGCGGCGTCGGCGCCGTCCGCGGCGGCGGGCGCGAGGCCGCCGCCGAGCACGGCGGCGAGCAGAGCCACGGCGGCTCCCACCCGTACGGGGCCGCGCGTGCGGCGCCCGCGGCGTTCGATCCATGCCATTGAACGGCCTCCACACGGGTGACAACGTTGTCCAAGATCCGTGCCAGGCTCGCCGCCCGTGAAGGGCAAGTCAAGGACCGTTGACACCCGGGGAGTTCGCGTCCTGTTCCGGTTCCGGGTGGGGGAGGAGCCGCCGAGAGCTCGGGCACACGGGGACGCCGGGCGGGGCGGCACGCGGGATCCGCCCTGCCAGGTTCGGCGCGACCGTAAGGGGAACCCGGGGCGCGGACCGTTCACACCGTTCCGAAACCTCACACCGCACTGTCGACCCGTCAGGAAAGGACCATGAGCCGACCGCGCATCGTGATCGTCGGAGCCGGCTTCGCCGGCTACCAGACCGCCCGTACGCTGTCCCGCCTCGCCCGTGATGCCGCAGAGATCGTGCTGGTCAACCCCAACGACTACTTCCTGTACGTGCCGCTGCTGCCCGAGGTCGCGACCGGCGTCCTCGAACCCCGCAGGGTGTCCGTGTCGCTCACCGGCACCCTGCCGCGCGTCCGCCTCGTCCTCGGCACCGCGGACTGGATCGACCTCCAGGCGCGCCGTCTCGGCCTGACCGACCCCGAGGGCAACCGCCGGGACCTCACCTACGACCGGCTGGTCCTCGCGGCGGGCAGCGTCAACAAACTGCTGCCCGTGCCCGGTATCACCGAGCACGCCCACGGCTTCCGCGGCATGCCCGAGGCGCTCTACCTCCGCGACCACATCACCCGTCAGATCGAGCTGGCGGGCTCGGCCGAGGACCCGCAGGAGCGGGCCGCCCGCTGCACCTTCGTGGTCGTCGGCGCCGGGTACACCGGTACCGAAGTCGCCACCCACGGAAAGCTGTTCACCGACGGGCTGGCCGCGCAGCACCCGGTGCTGCGCGATGAGCAGCCGCCGCGCTGGCTGCTGCTGGACATCGCCCCCCGCGTCCTGCCCGAGCTCGCGGAGCACATGTCCGCAACCGCCTCCCGCGTACTGGCCCGGCGGGGAGTGGAGGTGGCCACCGGCACGTCCGTGGAGGAGGCGGTCAAGGAGGGCGTGCACCTCACCGACGGCCGGTTCGTCCCCAGCCGCTCGCTGATCTGGTGCGTCGGCGTACGGCCCGACCCGCTCGTCGACGACCTCGGCCTGCCCACCGAGAAGGGGCGGCTGATCGTCGACGAGTACCTGGGCGTGCCGGGCTTCCGGGATGTGCTGGCCTGCGGCGACGCCGCTGCGGTTCCCGATCTGACCAGGCCGGGGCAGATCACGTCGATGACCGCACAGCACGCGTCCCGCCAGGGCAGGACGGCCGCGCACAACCTCGCCGCCTCCTTCGGGCAGGGCGAGCGCCGCGCGTACAAGCACCGGGACCTGGGCTTCGCCGTCGACCTCGGCGGTTTCCAGGCGGCGGCGGATCCGCTGGGGGTACCCCTGTCGGGGCCGGCCGCCAAGGCGGTGACGCGCGGCTACCACCTGGTGGCCATGCCGGGGAACCGGGTGCGGGTGGGGGCCGACTGGCTGCTCGACGCCGCGCTGCCGCGGCAGGCCGTACAGCTCGGACTCGTGCGCTCGGACGCCGTCCCGCTGGAGAACACGGCACCGGAGACGCCCGTGCTGCGGCAGCGCTGAGGGGGAGTGCCGCCATGGGCTGAGGCTGGTTCGGCACCGCCCCTCCCCAACGTGGTGGTTGTTCGCCGCCGACGGCGGAAAGATCTTGGCGGTGACCCGCCCTGGTGGCTGCCCGCAGCCGCCGCGGCAGTTCTTCCCGCCGCAGGCGGCGAGACGTCCGTCTGCGCGGACCCGCGGTGCCGAACTCGCCTCGGCCACATCCGGCGAATCTGCCGCCCGGCGCAGGGCACTGGCAGACTGGGAGCATGCCGGAGCTGCCCGAGGTCGAAGCACTCACCGGGTTCCTGTCCGAGCACGTGGTCGGCAGGACCGTCGCGCGCGTGTACCCGGTCGCCGTGAGCGTCCTCAAGACGTACGACCCGCCGGTCAGCGCGCTCGACGGCAGTACGTTCACCGCGGTCGGCCGGCACGGCAAGTTCCTCGATCTGTCGGCCGACGACGGGCTGCACTTCGTCGTCCACCTCGCCCGCGCCGGATGGCTGCAGTGGAAGGAGAACCTTCCCTCGGCGCCGCCCCGGCCCGGCAAGGGCCCGCTGGCCCTGCGGCTGCACCTCGCCGAGCCCCAAGGAACAGGGTTCGACCTGACCGAGGCGGGAACCCAGAAGCGCCTCGCGGTGTATCTCGTACGGGACCCCGCGGAGGTGCCCGGCATCGCTCGGCTGGGCCCGGACCCGCTGGCGGTCGGCTTCACCCTGGATGCCTTCGCGGGCCTGCTGGGCGGTGAACGCCGTCAGATCAAGGGCGTGCTCCGCGACCAGAGCGTGATCGCCGGAATCGGCAACGCGTACTCGGACGAGATCCTGCACGCGGCGAAGATGTCACCTTTCAAACTCGCCGCGAGCCTGACGGAGGAGGAGACGGCGCAGCTGTACGAGGCGGTGGGGAGCACGCTGCGGGAGGCCGTCGAACGGTCGCGCGGGCTGGCGGCCGGCAAGCTGAAGGCCGAGAAGAAGAGTGGGCTGCGGGTGCACGGGCGCACCGGGCAGCCCTGCCCCGTCTGCGGGGACACGATCCGCGAGGTGTCCTTCAGCGATTCGTCGCTGCAGTACTGCCCCACCTGCCAGACCGGCGGGAAGCCGCTCGCGGACCGCCGGCTGTCCCGGCTGCTCAAATAGTCCCTCTGCTGCTCAGAACTGCCGTTCTCGTCATTCCGCCCCGGTCCCGGCCCGCTCCGCCTTCGCGAGCTCGGAGTTCCGGTAGGAGTAGCCGAAGTAGATGAGGAGCCCGATCACGAACCAGACCGCGAAGCGCACCCAGGTGTGCCACTGCAGGTAGGTGATCAGCCAGATGGAGGCGGCCACACCGAGTGCGGGCACGAACGGCATCCACGGGCAGCGGAACTCGCGGTGCAGATCGGGCCGCCGGTGGCGGAGCACGATCACGGCGGTGCACACGACCGCGAAGGCGAGCAGGATGCCGATGTTGGTCAGCTCCGCCGCCTCCCCGATCTTCACGAACCCGGCGATCCCGGCGGAGGCCACACCGACGATCCAGGTCACGCGCGTCGGCACGTGCCGGGTCGGGTGCGTCTTGGCGAACCAGTGCGGCAGCAGCCCGTCGCGGCTCATCGAGAACCACACCCGGGTCACGCCGAGCATGAAGGTGAACATCACGGTGAGGATGCCGATGATCGCGCCCACCGCGATCACGTCCGCGATGCCGCTCAGCCCCACCGACTTGAAGGCGGTCGAGAAGCCGCTCTCCGGGTCGATCTCCGTGAAGGTCTGCATACCCGTCAGAACCAGGCAGGCCAGTACATACAGCACCATCGAGATGGCGAGCGAGTAGATGATCGCCTTGGGCATGTGCTTCTGGGCGTCCTTGGACTCCTCGGCGGCGGTGCTCATCGCGTCGAACCCGAAGACCGCGAAGAAGACCGTCGCGGCTCCCGTGAACGCGCCCCCGATGCCGTACGGGAAGAAGGGGCTGTAGTTGTCCGTCGAGATGTGGAAGAAGCCGACGCCGATGACCAGCAGGACGACCAGCACCTTCAGGAACACGACGACGGTCTCGAAGCGGGCGGCGTTCTTGATGCCGAGGTTCAGCAGATAGGCGACGAACAGGCACAGAACGACGGCGAAGAGGTCCACGCGGTGCCCCTCGCCCGTGCCCGGTGCGCCGAGCATCCAAGCCGGTAGATCGAGACCGACCTCGCCCAGCAGGAAGTTGAAGTACCCGGAGATACCGATCGCGACGACCGCGACGATGGCCGTGTACTCCAGCAGGAGGTCCCAGCCGATGAACCAGCCCGCGAACTCGCCCAGTACCGCGTAACCGTAGGTGTAGGCGGAACCGGCCTTCGGAATGAGGCCCGCGAACTCCGCGTAGGAGAAGGCGGCTGCCGCTGACGCCACGCCCGCGATGAGGAACGACACCAGAACGGCAGGCCCTGCCGTGCCGTTCGCGACGGTGCCGGCCAGAGCGAAGATGCCGGCGCCGATGATGCCCCCGATGCCGATGGCGGTCAGCTGCCACAGGCCCAGCGTGCGGGTGAGCCGCTCGCTCGGAGCGCCTTCCGCCTCTTCGATGTGCTCGATCGGTTTCCGGCGCAGTACGCCGTGTCCCTCCCCCGGACTCCGTCCGGGGGGACCGCCAAGCCCGGCCATGATGTGTCCTCTCCGTAGGCAGCTGACGGCCGCTCATGATGGCGGAGCGCGTCTGGCTACGGAAGACGGCGCTCGCTCTGTGCGGCAGTGATCCGTAGCGATGTCTGAGCTGAGTCTTATGAGTTCTTGAAGATCTCGTCCGAATGATGATCGGAATCGATCGGGACGCATAGGGTCGGCGACGGCGCCCGGACACGATCCGGTACCGCCGCACCCCCACAGCCCCACGGAGGACGACCACCATGAGCTCTCGGCACGGCAATGGACGGCGCACGGCGTCCCACCGCCGCCCGCGTGCGGGACAGCCGGTGCGCCGCATAGCCCTGACGGCCGGAGTTCTCACGGTCGTCGCGGGGGTCGGCACGGGCGTGGCGGTCGTGCAGTCGGGCGGCGATGCGCCGGTGGCCGAGGCACGGACCACCGCGGATCGAGCCGCTTCCTCGGCGTCCCCCATGGCCGAGGAGGCGGTGCCCCGCACCACGTCCGCTTCGCCGTCGAAGTCGAAGAGCCCGTCCTGGAAGCGTGCGAAGGCCTCCGCCACGCCGACCCCGCGGCGTACGGCGACGCAGACCCCTCGGACGCGGGCAGCCGAGAAGCCCTCGGCCACCCGCAGCGCCACGGAGGACCGCGTCCCGGACGCGCGGGAGGCCCCGGACGCAGCCACCGGCGATGCTGCGCGGATCGTCGAACTGGTCAATCAGGAGCGGTCGAAGACAGGCTGCAGTCCGGTCACCGCCAACTCGAAGCTGAACGCCGCCGCGCAGAAGTACACCGACGTCATGGCCGACTCCGGTGTCCTCTCGCACACCGGCCCCGACGGCTCGGAGATCAGCGACCGCGTGGAGCGGGAGGGCTACGTCTGGTCGGCCCTCGGCGAGAACATAGCCCAGGGGCAGCAGAGCCCCGAAGAGGTCATGAACTCCTGGATGAACAGCTCAGGACACCGGGCGAACATACTCAACTGCTCCTTCCGCGAGATCGGCATAGGCATCCACGAGGGCGACGGCGGCCCGTGGTGGACCCAGGACTTCGGCACCAGTCGCTGAGGCTCTCCGAGCCTCGGGCGAATCCGATTCTTGCCGGTTGCGCTGGTCTCGGCACCGCCGGGCTGCGCCGCGGGGCTTCTCGTCCTCGCGGCGGAAAGAACTGACCTGCGGCACGCGGAGGAGAATGCCCGCTGCACCGGGGGGCGACCGTCTGGGGGACGACTGACTAGCCGCGTTGGACCGAGCGGTGAGCGGCACGGCGGGCGCGCAGGGCCGCCCGGGCGGGGCCCCGCTTCGTCTCCGCGTCAAGCCCCAGCGTCACCCGCACCTGCGCACCGCCCATCGGGCCGCGCGTGATCCGTACCGCACCGCGCGTGGCACGCGCCGCGCGGTGGGCGATGTCCAGGCCCAGGCCCGTCGAGCCGCCGACGCTCACGCCCCGGGCCAGCGCGCGGCCCGGGTCCTCGATGCCGGGCCCCGCATCGTCCACCGCGAGCACCACGGCCTGGGCGGTGCGCTCCACGCGCACCGTGAACGCCGTGCCCTGCGCCGTGTGCTGGAAGACATTGCCGATCAGCGCATCGACGACGGCCGCGAGATCGTCGTGCGGCAGCCGGACCGCCGTCGGCTCCGAGGTGGCCAGCAGCCGGCAGTCCCTGCCCTGCTGCGCGGCCAGTACGGACCAGAACTCCACCCGGCCCCTGACAACCTCCGAGACCTCGGACCGCTCCTCGGGTCCCGCCGCCGGCGCGGCCACACGGCCGGGCTCTTTCCGCTCGTCGGCCGCACCGCCCAGCGGTCCCACGGCGAGCGGTGTCCGCGCCGCCGAGATGATCGAGTCGAGCTCGGTCTCCAGGTTGGTGACCGCGGCGTTGAGCCGCTCGGCGCCCGGCGCCGAACCCATCCGCTCCGCCTCCAGATGAAGCGCCGTCAGCGGCGTCCGCAGCCGGTGCGAAAGGTCGGCGACCAGCTCGCGCTCCATCGCCAGCAGCTGTACGACCCGGTCGGCCATCGAGTTGAACGCCCGGCCCGCCTCCTGGAGTTCGGGCGGCCCCGCGGGGTCGACCCGTACCTCCAGATCGCCGGCCCCCAGCGCGTTCGAGGCCCGTGACAGGCTCCGGGAGGACCGTACGACCCGTGCCCCGAGCCGGTCCGCGACCACGACGGATCCGGCCACGAGCCCCAGGGCCAGCAGCGACATCACGACCCACGACAGGGCCACGCCCCGGTCGAGGTCCTCGCGCGGCACGAACGACTCGACCACGGCCACCCGGTTCTCGGGGAGGATCACGGGCTGGAGGTAGACCCGGCCCGACGGGGTGGACAGCGCGAGCGTCTCGCGGTCCCGCTCCGCCCGCTCCAGGCCGTGCGCGGGCGCGTGCTCCGCGCCGATGACGTCACCGTCCGGCAGGTGTACGCCGAGACGGTTCCCGGGGTCCAGTCCCGAGACGGCCTGCTGGACGTCGGAAGGGCGGGTGGTCAGGGCCAGTACGGGCGCCAGTGCCGCGGCCCGCTGCTCGGCCTCCGTCGTCGCGCGGCTCCGCGCCTCGGACTGGACAAGAAGGGCGAGCGGTATCAGAAAGGACAGCGCCACCATGGAGGTCACCGCGAGCGCGACCCCCGCGAGAGCGCGTCTCATCGCGGTGCCACCAGCTTGATGCCGATGCCGCGCACGGTGTGCAGATAGCGCGGCTGCGCGGCCTTTTCGCCCAGTTTGCGGCGGAGTGCCGAGAGATGGACGTCGATGGTCTGGTCCTCCACATACGGCTGGCGCCATACGTCGGCGAGGATCCGCCGGCGGGAGACCACCTGGTCGGCGTGGGCCGCGAGATAGGCCAGGAGATCGAACTCGCGCCGGGTCAGCCGCAGTTCCCGCCCGGCCAGCTGCGCGGTCCTGGCCGCGGGGTCGACCAGCAGCTCCCCGACCTGGATGGTCCGCGGGACCGCGGGTATCGCCCCGTTCTGCTGCCCGTTCGCCGGCTCCGCGCCCGGCGATCCCGCGTACTGCGCCGCCGCGCCCGCCGCCGTACGCCGCAGCACCGCCCCGAGGCGGGCGGCCAGCTGCCCGCCGGAGAACGGCTTGACGATGTAGTCGTCGGCACCCGCATTGAGGAGTTTGATCACTTCCGCGTCGTCGTCCCTGGCGGTGGCGACCACGACCGGCACCTGCGAGATGCCCCGCAGCATCCGCAGCACGTCCGTCCCGTCCAGATCCGGCAGTCCGAGGTCGAGCACGACGACGTCGGGCGGGCGCTGGGTCACCTCGCGCAGCGCCTCGAACCCCTGTGAGGCGCTGTACACCACATGACCGTGCGCGGAGAGCACTTCGATCAGTGCGCTGCGTATCACAGGGTCGTCCTCGACGAGAAGCACGGATGCCATGGGCCAGCACGGTAGCCGGTCCGCCAGTATGGTGTCGTGTCTCGGTCCCTGCGCTACCTGCTCATATGGCTCTCCTGCACTGCCGTCAGCGTCACGGCGGTGATACTCACGGTGCATTTCGTGGTGGGTTCGACCAAGCCGACCCCGCCCGTGGCGCGCTCGGCGCCCACCGTGTTCTCCTCGCCCTCGGAGCAGACCCGCAAGCCCAGCAAATCGCCGAAGCCGAGCCCTTCCGCGACCAGCCGCGCCCCGAGCCGCAAGCCCTCCCCGACCCCGACCCCCACGGCAACGCCCACGACGTCCCGGCCCGCCCGTACGACGCCCCCGAAGACCGAGGAGCCGGCCGGTGGCGAGACCACGGGTTCCGGGGCGGGCTGCAGCGAGGGCGGTTCAGGGGTGCAGACCATCGAGTCGGCCGGGGGACAGGCGACCGTCCGGTTCGGCGACACCAGTGTCTGCCTGGTCTCCGCGGTCCCGACCCAGGGCTTCACCGTGCGCACGTCCCAGAGCGAGCCGACCACGCTGACCGTGACGTTCTCAGGTGACCGGCACAAGTCGGAGATCATGGCGACGACGGAGGGCGACGACCGGGCAGAGATCCGCGAGACGTCCTGGTAGCGGGGACGGGGCGCCACGGGACGACCGCCGAGGCTGGCCCGCCCGCGTCAGCCACTACCTGTCGCACCCGGGAAGAGGGCGAGGAAGGGCGTCGCGGAGTCGCGGCCTTCCCGCCCGAGCGGCGCGTCGAACTGCCAGATCAGGAAGAGCAGGAACGCGATCAACGCGCTGAACAGGCCCGCCATCAGCAGCTCGCGCCCCGAGCGGCGGATCTGCAGCGTGAAGATCATCCCGACGGTGGCCGCGGCCCCGGCGGTCAGACCGAACCACACCACGCCCGGCATCGTGGCCTCCGCACTCTCCGCCCGCGCCGCGCGGGCGCTGTCGGCCGCGGCGACCTGGTCCACCACGGGCTGGTAGATCTGGCTCTCGAGCTCGGTGCGCGGCACATGGCCCGAGACATCCCGCCGCAGCCGGTCGAGCAGTGCGGCCCCGCGGTCGGTGAGCGCCTCGTGCTCGGTCATGTACGGCCACTCGCGGGTGACCACATGCCTGACGTACGCGTCGACGTCCCCGCGGATCCGGTCCCGTGCCGCCGCGGGGTAGGGGCCGACGCGCTCGCTGACCTCGTGCAGCGCCTGCGCCTCGGACCGTACGGCGTCCTCCGCGGCCCCGCGCGCCTCCCAGACTCCCGCGATGGCGAGTCCGAGCACGATCGCGTAGACCACGCCGATCATCATCGTCATGTACTCGAGGACGTCCGGCGTCTCCGAGGGGTCGTCGTCCTCGCCGACGCGGCGCTGGTTGAGCAGCACGATCGTGAGGACGACGGCGCAGGCGGCGGCCATCGCGAGGGAGAGCATCAGCCATCCGGACACGGGAGTCCTCCGGGGAGTCGAGTCGACGGGGCGTCAGGAGCGGCGCGAGCGGGGCCGCAGCGCTGCCGCTGCGAGCACGGCGGGCGCGGTGATCAGCAGAGTCGTGGTCACCACAGAGGTGCTGTCCTCCGGTTCGTCGCGGGCCGGCTTCGCGTACGCCCTCGGCAGAGACTGGGCGGGGGAGGGCGCGGCGGATGGTGGCGCGGCGGACGTGGGTCGCGGGCCCGGGGGCGCGGGCGCCCGTTGAGGCGGCGCAGGTGGTGCGTGCCGCGCGGGCGGTGCGGGCGGTGTGGGCCGCGCGGGCGGCTGGGCCGACGGTGGCTGTGGCGGAGGCGGCGGTGGGGCCGGCGGCGGTGCAGGAGGCGGGGGAGCGGGAGTTGGCGGCTTCGGCGTCACGGGCGGCGGCGTGGGCCGCGGTGGCTTCGGGCACGTCACCCACGCGACGACGCCGCCCGGACCCGCGGACGCGAAAATATCCGGCATGCTCCCCGGACACCACTCGAGCACGGCCACCACGTCTCCGGCGGACGCGGTCACCCGTACGTCCGGCCCGTCCCACGCTGCGGCGGATCCCTGCGCCATCACCACCGCCGCCCCCGCCGCGGCCACCCCGAGCCCTGCGCTCGCGGCGACGACCCCCACTCGGTGCCATGCGCTCACGCCGGAGATCGTGCACAGCGGATGCGGCATTCAGACCAGGTCGGCCGTCAATTCCCCCTGAGGGGTGGAACTCCAGCGCGCCGGGTTTGGAACGGCGGGCGGTCCAGGGCTACTTCGGGTGCGTGTTCTTCGCCATACTGGGCCGTCATGCAAGCTTCACTGGCCGGTCCGCCTTTGCGGATGCATTGACCCCCTGTGAGCGCTACCATCGGTAACTCCCGTGTGCAAAGGGGGCGGGAACGGAAAACCGCCCGCCCCCTGGTGCGCGCGGGCGCACATGCCCGTGGTTATTGACGGGAACGGACCGGAGATTTCCGTTTGGTGTTCCCCTGCTCACGGGCGATCAGTAGCCTCAGCTCAGACACCGGCATGCACATAGCCGGACCAACCCATGGCAGACGAGCTGGAGACCATTGATGGATCGTCCCTCCTGGGCCCCCCAGGGAATCGACCTTTCTGTGCCGAGTGTGTCCCGGATCTACGACTACTACCTGGGCGGCTCGCACAACTTCGAGGTCGACCGCGAAGCCGCGCGCAAGGCGATCGAGATCATGCCGGGCCTGCCCAAGATCATGCAAGCGAACCGGGCGTTCATGCGGCGCGCCGTACGCTACGCCGTGGACCACGGCATCACTCAATTCCTCGACATAGGCTCGGGCATACCCACCTTCGGCAACGTCCACGAGGTGGCCCAGTCCGCCAGCCCCGGCGCCCGCGTGGTCTACGTCGACAACGACCCCGTCGCCGTAGCGCACAGCCGGGCGGTGCTCGAGGGCAACGACAACGCCGGTATAGCCGCGGCCGATCTGCGCAATCCGAAGGAGATCCTGGACAGCCCCGAGGTGGCTCGCCTGCTCGACCTCGACCGGCCCGTGGCGCTGCTGCTCGTCGCGGTACTGCACTTCGTCGTCGAGGAGGAGGACCCCTGGGGAGCGGTCGCCGGGCTGCGCGACGGGCTCGCCCCGGGCAGCCTGCTGGTCCTGACCCACGCGTCGACCGAGGGCGGGCCGATGTCCACCGAGCAGGGCGACAGGGTCGAAGGGGTGTACCGCAGGGCCAGTTCGCCGCTCATCATGCGACCGCGGGCACAGGTCGACCGGTTCTTCGACGGCTTCGAGTACGTCGAGCCGGGGCTGGTGTCCATGCCGCACTGGCGCCCGGACACCCCGCCCGAGCAGGAGGACCCGGTGGTCTTCACCGGCTTCGCGGGAGTGGGGCGCAAAGCGTGACCAGAGGCCCTGACGAATCCGGGCAGCCGGACAGAGAAGGCCCGCGGGACGGGCCCGAGGACCGGCTGCGCCGCTTCGCGAGAATATGGAGCCGGGCGATCTACCCGGCCACTGCAACGTCCATGAACCGCGCGGAGTTCGAGGAGTACCTGATCCCGCTCGCCCGCACGCTCAGCGAGGCGCTCAGGGCCCGGCCCTTCGACCCGACCCCGGCGCTTGCCATCGGGACCGCGCTCGTCACCGCCCACTGCACCGACCCGGGAGCCCTGCCGCGCTCGCTCGGCGTCGTGGACTCGTATCTGGTGCTGTACTGCTCGCCGGACGAGAAGTTCCCGGTCGAGGAGAGCCGCGCCCGCTGCGCGCGGCTGCAGCACGCCATCGCCGCAGGCTTCGCCCAGGCGCTGCGCGAGCGGACCCTCGCCGAGCAGGAGGCGGTGTCCCGGGCCGCACTGTCCGCGCAGGCCGAGGCGGAGAAGGCGCTGCACGCCAGCGAGGCGCTGTTCCGGGCGGTCTTCGAGGGTGCCGCGGTCGGCATCGGGATCGCGGACATGGACGGCAACATCGTCGACGTCAACGACGCGCTGACGCAGATGTTCGGCGGTCTCGAGCACCATGTGCGCAGCAGGAAGGTCACCGACTGGGCGCACCCCGACGACACGCCCGGCGTCTGGAACCTCCAGGGCGAACTGGCCCGCGGCGAGCGGGACCACTACCGGGTCGAGAAGCCGTACTACCGCACCAACGGCACCGTGCTGTGGACCAACCTCACGGTCTCGCTGCTGCGCGACCCGGCGGGCGAGCCGCAGTACATGCTCGCCCTGATGGAGGACATCACGGAACGGCGGCTGCTGAACGCGCGGTTGCGGTACGAGGCGACCCACGACGCGCTCACCGGGCTGCCGAACCGCACGCTGTTCTTCGAGCGGCTCAGGGCGGCGCTCGCCGCCCGCGACGGCGTGGCGCGCTTCGGGCTCTGCTACCTCGACCTCGACGGCTTCAAGGTGGTCAACGACAGCCTCGGCCACGAAGTCGGCGACCGGCTGCTGGTCGAGGTCGCCGACCGGCTGCAGACCTGCGTCACGGCTCCCGACCAGCTGATCGCGCGGATCGGCGGCGACGAGTTCGTGGCCCTGATCATGGACCCGGAGACGCAGGAGGACGTGACCGACCTCGCCCACAGGATCCTCGACGTGCTCGCCGAACCGGTACATCTCGAGGGCCGCGACCTGTCTGTCCGGGGCAGCATCGGAATCGTCGACGGGCCGGCGGGGGAACTCGGCCCGGCGGAGGTGCTGCGCAGCGCCGACATCACGATGTACCGGGCCAAGGCCGCGGGCGGCAACCGCTACGAGCACGCCGACCCCGAGGCCGAGGTGCTGGCCATCACCAGGTACGGGCTGACCAACAGCCTTCCCACGGCCCTGGAGCGCGGCGAGTTCTTCATCGAGTACCAGCCGCTCGTACGGCTCAGCGACGGCACCGTGCACGGGGCGGAGGCGCTGGTGCGCTGGTGCCACCCGCTGCGCGGGGTGCTCGGCCCCGACCAGTTCATCCCGCTCGCCGAGAACACCGGGCTGATCGTCCCGCTCGGCCGCTGGGTGCTGAGCGAGGCCGTGCGCCAGGCCCGGCACTGGACGTTCGAGGGCGGTCACGGACCGCTGCGGGTCAACGTGAACCTCTCGCCCTTCCAGCTGCGCCACCCGGGCCTCGTCCGCGACACCGTGGAGGTGCTGAAGGAAGCCGGGCTCGAACCCACCGCCCTGTGCCTCGAAGTGACCGAGAGCGCGCTCATCGGCGCCGACGAGACGCTGCTGAAACCGCTGCGGCAACTCGCCGACCTCGGGGTCGACATCGCCCTCGACGACTTCGGCACCGGCTACTCCAACCTGTCCAACCTGCGCCGCATGCCGCTGAGCACGCTCAAGCTCGACCGGTCCTTCACCCGGGGCATGCAGCACGACCCGGCCGACCCGGTCGACATCAAGATCGTGGAAGGCGTGGTGTCGCTCGCCCACACCCTCGACCTCGCGGTCACCGTGGAGGGAGTGGAGACCGGCGCCCAGGCCGAGCACCTGCGGACCCTCGGCTGCGACACCGCCCAGGGCTGGTACTACGCCCGCCCCGGGCCGCCGGAGCGGTTGCACGCGCTGTCCCTGGTGGACGCGTCATGACCGCTCCGACCGCCCCGGGAAGGGCGGGTGCCAGGCCGATCGCCGTCTTCGACCTGGACGGGACTCTCTCCGACGCGGGACACCGGCAGCACTTCCTGGAGCGGCGACCGCGCGACTGGGACGCCTTCTTCGCGGCGGCTGTTCACGACCCGCCGCTCACCGAGGGCGTGGTGCTCGCGCTGAGCAACGCCGAGGAGTGCGAGGTGGTGTACGTGACGGGCCGGCCCGAGCGGTGCCGGCGCGACACGCTGGCGTGGCTGGCGCAACACGGGCTGCCGCTGGGCCGGTTGTTCATGCGGCGCAATGACGACCGCAGACCGGCCCGGCTCGTGAAGCCGGGAATCCTGCGCTGGCTGGCCCGCGACCGGGAGATCCGGGTCTTCGTGGACGACGACGAGCTCGTGTGCGACGCCTGCGAGCGAGCGGGCTTCCCGGTCGTACGGGCCCGCTGGGCCACCCCGTCGGCCGCGCTGCGGGACGCCCAGGAGCGCGCGGGCCGCAGCTGAGTCCGGGACGCTGGTACCGCCCGGGGCAGGGCCGGGCGGGATCAGCCCGCGAGCGGGTCCAGGTGCAGCGGCCGCACCTTGCCCTCCAGCATCGCGCCGAGACCCCGTACCGCACAGGTGTCGGGCCGGTCAGCGGTGTTGGCGGGCATGCCGGTCGCCCGGCTGAGCATGGTGTCGAGTCCCGGCAGCAGCGCGCTGCCCCCGGCCAGCATGATGCCGCGGTCGGACAGGTCGGCGACCAGGTCCGGCGGGCAGCGGCGGAGCACCGAGCGGATGCCGTCGAGCACCCCGGTCAGCGGGGTGCCGATGGCCCGCCGTACGCCCGCGGTGTCCACGATCACCGACCGGGCGAGGCCCGTGGTGACGTCTCTGCCGTGCACCTCGGCCCGGCCCGTGTTCTCGTCTGCCGCGTCCAGCACCAGGTGCAGCGGGCGCACCGCGGGGCTCGGCAACATCAACTCGTGCTCGTTGCGGAGGTGTTCGACCACAGCGTGGTCGATGGAGTTGCCGCCGACCGGGATGGTCTCCGCGGCGACGATCGAGCCCAGCGAGAGCACTGCCACCTGCGTGGTCGCCGCGCCGCACACCACGATCATCGTCGCCTCGGGCTGCTCGACGGGCAGTCCGCAGCCCACCGCCGCGCAGATGAGCGTGTCGGCCAGCTCCACCCGCCGGGCGCCCAGCGCGGTGAGCGTCTCCACCGCCGCCCGCTGCGTCAGCGGCTCGCTGTCGTGCGGGGTGCAGGCCGCGATACGCAGTGTGGGCTTGCGGCGCCACGCCTTGCGGAGCTTGTTGCCGATGAGCTGACGCAGCATCCGCTGTGCCATGTCGATGTCGACGACCGTGCCGCCGGAGACCGGGCGGACCACGCGGATGTGTTCGGGAGTGCGGCCCGTCATCTTCTCGGCCAGTTCGCCGACCGCGAGCAGCGCCCCAGTGCGCGTGTTCACGGCGGCCACGCTGGGCTCGTCGACGACCAGTCCGGTGTCCTTGAGATACACCCTGGTACGGCAGGCACCGAGATCCACGGCGACCGAGCAACGGCGCAGCTGGTCAAGGCTTACGGGCACGTGAGTCCTCCCCTGAGGGACGTAGCGAAGGGCGGGGTGGCTGGCCGCCCTTTATCCAGCTTGCCCGCTTTCCTCTTTATATGCCCGACGTGTTGCGCCGCTCGGGCGATGAACACCCCGAACGGACGTATTCCCGCCGCCGGATCGCGCGGCGGGCCTCAGGAGTCCTGACCCTCGGTGTCCTCGATCCGGAAGCCGACCTTCAGCCCCACCTGGAAGTGCTCGATCTCCTGGTCCGCGATGTTGCCGCGGATCTGCGTCACCTCGAACCAGTCGAGATACCGCACGGTCTGGGCGGCGCGCTTGAGCCCGTTGCGGATCGCGGCGTCGACACCCTCGTGCGACGACCCGACGATTTCGGTGACCCGGTAGGTGTGAGCGGTCATGGCGGTCTCCCTGCTGACGGGGGTCGGTCCTGACGGGGGTCGTTCCCCCTTCTCCGTCCACCGTGCCCCAGCCATTAAGCCATCGCACATCCGCCCAACCCGAAACGGTCACGTCGAGGCCAGCCGGCACGGTCATGAAGGACGCATGACCACTTCACCACCACTTGCACCCGCGCCCCGTACCGCCGAGACCAGCCCCCGGTACTCCGTCTCGCTCGCCCGCGACGAGCAGGACGTGCGCGCCGCCCAGCGCCTGCGCCACGAAGTCTTCGCCGGTGAGATGGGCGCACTGCTGGCCGGCTCGGAGCCCGGCCTGGACGTCGACTCCTTCGACGCCTACTGCGACCACCTGCTCGTACGCGAGGACAACACGGGCGCTGTCGTTGGCACGTACCGGCTGCTGCCGCCGGGCCGCGCGGCCGTGGCCGGACGGCTCTACTCCGAGACCGAGTTCGACATCGCCAACTTGGCCGGGATCCGCGACGACCTCGTGGAGGTCGGGCGCTCCTGTGTGCACCCGGACCACCGCGACGGCGCCGTCATCTCGCTGATGTGGGCCGGCATCGCCCGCTACCTCACTCAGGCCGGGCACAACTGGCTCGCCGGCTGCTGCTCGGTCTCGCTCGCCGACGGCGGGGCACTGGCCGCCGGGGTCTGGGACACCGTCTCGGCCAAGCACCTCTCGCCCGAGGAGTACCGCGTCATCCCGCACCTGCCGTGGTACCCCACCGGGGTCGCCCGCTCCGCTCGTACCCCGCTCCCGCCGCTGCTCCGCGGCTATCTGCGGCTGGGCGCCTGGGTGTGCGGCGAGCCCGCGCACGACCCCGACTTCGGGGTGGCCGACCTGTACGTGCTGCTCTCGCTGCGCCGCACCGACCCGCGCTACCTGCGGCACTTCCTGTCCCTGGTCCCCGCCCCATGAGCAGCTCTGCCAGAAGTCCCGCCGGCAGTCCGGTCAGCGGGCATGCGGCTTCCGGGCCGGTGGGCGTGGCCGTGAGCGCCTGGCTGCCCAGCGCGCCGTGCACGCCCCAGGACTGCCTGGCAGAGCCCGCGCCATCCGTGGCCGGGCCGCACCGCGCGGTCCGGTGTCTCGCGGCGCTCGGCGTGCTGCTCTGCGGAATCGTGCTGTCACCCCTGGCCCGGCGGTGCTCCCCGGCCCGCCGGGACCGGCTCGCGGCACGCTGGTGCCGGGCCGTGGTCCAGGCCTTCGGCGTACGGGTACGGGTCACGGGCGGCGAGGGGGCACGGGTCCTCCCGGGCGGTGTTCTCGTCGTGGCCAACCACGTCTCCTGGCTGGACGTGCCGCTGGTCGCCTCCGTCAGGCCCGGGCGGAATCTCGCCAAGAGCGAGGTCGCCGCGTATCCGGTCCTCGGCCCGCTGGCCGCCAAGGGCGCCACGATCTTCCTCGAACGCGACCGGCTCAGGGCCCTGCCGGGAACCGTCGCGGAGATGGCCGCGGCGCTGCGCGCGGGCTCGACCGTCGTCGCCTTCCCCGAGGGAAGCACCTGGTGCGGCCAGGAGCACGGCCACTTCAGGAACGCCGTCTTTCAGGCCGCTCTCGACGCCGGTGCGCCCGTCCAGCCGGTCCGGATCCGCTACCGCCTGGACGGGCCGTGGGGGCAGCGTTCCGCCGCCGTGGCGGCCTTCGTGGGTGAGGACACGCTGCTCGCCTCGCTGCGCCGGGTCGTCGCCGCACGCGGTCTCGTCGCCGAGGTGACCGTCCTGCCGCCCATCGCGCCGGGGTCGCACGCCGACCGGGCCGCGCTGGCCCGCGCCGCCCGCGCGGCGGTGGGCGGTGCCGAACGGGCGGGAACCGGCGAACCTGCGGGCATCGGCGGCCGGGCAGGAATCAGGGTTCCGCGGGAGGCGTTGCACGGGGTAAGGCCCGGTGGCGGACGGCTGCCGGGGCCCCACCCGAGTGAAGGAGCACCCCGTGCCCAGCGCGATGCACACCGTTGAAGCGGTTCCCGGCTCGCAGCACGTCAGGGTGGAGATCGCCGGCCAGGTCGTCGCCGAGTCCCACCGCCCCGTGCTGGTCCACGAGACCGGGCTGCCGGTCCGCTACTACCTTCCGCCGGAGGATGTGGCTCTGCACCTCCTGGAGCCGACCGGGACGCACACCCACTGCCCGTACAAGGGCGATGCCTCGTACTGGTCGTACCGGGAGGGCGACGGCCGGGTCAGGGCAGACGTGGTGTGGGCCTACCCTGACCCGCTGCCGGAAGTCGCCCTCATCAAGGACCATCTGTCCTTCTACGACACCAAGGCCGAGATCATCGTCGACGGGAGCCCGGTGCGTTAGGCGGCCGCGGGCGCGGACCGGAGATGAGCTGACGGCCCGTCAGTACGGGTGCCTGTCCTTCTTGTGCTCCCACGCCTCGTAGGCCCGGCCTCCCAGCTCGGGGTGCATCTGCTCGACAGTGATGCTGCGCTCGCTCGGGGGCTTCTGGAAGTCCTCGTACTGGAAGGCGTCGCTGAAGCCGATGTTCTCGGTCGCGTCCCAGTCGCAGCTGTAGTACACGGCGTCCATCCGCGACCAGTAGATCGCGCTCATGCACATCGGGCAGGGCGCGCCGCTGGTGTAGATCGAGCACCCCTGCAGCATGCGGGCGCGCTCGGGAACGATGTCGGGAGAGCCCTCGGGCCGAGGTATCAACTCCAGGGTGTATTCGTTCTGATGCTCCTCGGAGACGGTGGGTGCCTCGGGGTTGAGGAGCTGAACCGCCTTGCGGATGGCTTCGACTTCGCCGTGCGCGGTCGGATCGGCGGTGAGCAGCACGCGATTCTGGCCGCGGGCGATGATCTCGCCGTCGTGCGTGATGACCGAGCCGAACGGCCCGCCCCAGCCTTTCTCCACTGACTCGGTGGCCAGTCGTGCTGCCTCTGCCAGGAATTCCTTGTGTCCCATCTCCGTGTCTCCCGTCTGCACGATCTGCTGGGGAATTGACCTTTATGCACCAATTTGCACCATAAATGCCTCCGGCGCTAGGCTGGTCGTGTGAACCGGACTGCAAGCCGCAATGCCCGCGGGGCCACCGCAACGGTGGTGACCTCGCAGAAGGTTCGTCCTGGCTTCGATGACGAGTACCAGAGCTGGCAGGAGAAGACGAACCGCGTCGTGCAGCGTTTCGACGGTTTCGAGGGCACCGAGCTGTATCCCCCCGGTGCCGGCGACGAGAACGAGTGGGTCGTCGTCTTCCGCTTCTCGCATCTGGACCAGCTGACCGCCTGGCTGGACTCCACCACGCGCCGCGAACTCCTCGACGAGGAACGCCCGTTGCTCGAGGAGGAACCGACGCAGGAGGTTCTCGCCGGTGGGGCCCCGGCCGAGGAGGCCGCCGTCACAGCGGTGATCTCTCATGAGGTGCTGCCCGAGCGGCAGGAGGACTTCGAGCGGTGGCAGGAGAAAGTCCTGGAGGCGCAGCGGGAGTTCCCCGGCTTCATGGGGTCCGAGATGTTCCGGCCCGTCCAGGGGGTCCAGGACAACTGGGTCGTCGCGTTCCGATTCGATACGCGGGAGCATCTCGACGCGTGGCTCCGGTCGGGCAGGCGGGAAAAGCTTCTGGAAGAGGGCCGCAACTACTTCGCCTCCTTCGACGTGCGCAAGGTCGGCTCGGCGTTCAGCGGATGGTTCCGCTTCGAGGAAGGGACCAAGGAAGGCATTCCGCCCAACTGGAAGCAGGCCATGACCGTTGTGCTGGCCCTCTATCCCACGGTCATGGTCCTGAATCTGACGGTCGGATTTGAGCTCGGCAAGTTCGGGGTACCTGATTTTTTCGGACTCTTCATCAGCAACGTCTGCAGCGTCGCCATCCTGACCTGGCTCTTGATGCCGGTGGTGACCCGGGCGTTCGACCGATGGCTGGCGCCGAGCGGGCCGCGAAGTCTCCGCTTCCACATGGCGGGTGTCGCCGTCGTGTTGCTGTGCTACGGGCTTCTCCTCGTCTTGTTCGGCCTGACCACCCATGATTAGTGGCCGCGTTGATGAGTGGCCGTGATGAGTGGCCGGGCTGTGGCCGGGCTGGTCGGACAACTCGGCCATGTTCCCTCCCTGGACGGTGAATCTGGCGCCTCCCAGCAGCTTTCCGCGGCACTGGGAGGAAAAGCCGCGCTGGCACAACTCGCACTGGAAGCACGGGGTCACCCCGCCGACCGCCACGCGTTCGCCTTCCTGCAGCCCCTCCACGGCGGAGCCCAGCGCGTGAACGTGCCGACCGCTTCGTGGCCCAGAGTGACATCGGGTTCGACCCGTATCGCTCCCCGCATGGTGTGCGCATCGGAACTGCACACCATCGCCGCGGTGGTGCGTACGACCCACCGCCCTCCTCCGCAAACCCTGAGGCGGAGCACAGCGACGGCGAGGAGGCAGTCATGAGCGGACACACGCGGGCCCCGGGCATCGAAGGCGTGGTCCTGTGGCGGGGCGATGCCGCCTACGACCGTGCCTGGGCGGGTGTGCTGTGGAACGAGGTCAGACCCGAGCGGTACCCGGATGTGATCGTCAGGGCCGCCTCCGAGCGGGACGTTCCGGCAGCCGTTGGGCTGGCCCGCTCCCACGGGCTGCGCGTCGCCGTACGGGCGGGCGGGCACAGCTGGTGCGGCTCACCGCTCCGGGACGGAGGGATGCTGCTCGATCTCTCAGCACTTCGCGGCTGGGACATCGACAGCGCTTCCGCGACCGCGACCGTGCAGCCCGGTGTCATCGGCAGCGAACTCGCCCTCGAACTCGCGCGCCGTGACCTCGCCTTCCCCGCGGGCCACTGCCCCTCCGTCGCCCTGGGCGGCTATCTCCTCAGCGGCGGCCTCGGATGGAACTCCGGCCTCTGGGGACCGGCGTGCGCGAGTGTGCGGGGGATCGAGGCCGTGACGGCGGACGGGGAGGCGGTCCGGTGCGATGCGGAGGAGAACCCGGACCTGTTCTGGGCCTCGCGCGGCGCCGGACCCGGATTCTTCGCCGTGGTCACCGCCTTCCGCCTCCGTCTGTACCCGCGCCCCTCCTCGGTCATGACGACGTCGTACGTCCTCCCGCTGACGTACACCGAACAGGCGGCCCGCTGGGCCGCCGAGGCGGCACACCGGCTGCCCCCGAACGTCGAGCTGTCCTTCGTCCTGGGCACGGCCGACCCCTCCCTGACGGCGGAGGTGCCGAGGCCCAAGGTGGTCATCGTCGCGGCAACCGCCTTCGCGGGCACTGAGCAGGAGGCGGTCCTGGCACTCGAGCCGCTCCGGGACTGCCCGTTCGCCGGAAGTGCCCTGGCTCGGCAGACCGCCGAGCCGTCCCCGCTCGACGCCCTCTACAGCAACGCCGGTACGGTCTTCCTGGCAGGACACCGCTACGCGGCCGACACCCTCTGGTCGGACGCCGACTACGGGACGCTGCTGACGAGGCTCGGCAGCATGATGACGGCTGCCCCGTCCGACAAGTCCCTCGTCCTGGCTCCCGTCGCGCCGGTGGGACGGGACGAGGACCTCACGGCGGACATGGCCTTCTCCGCGCTCGGCCAGAGCTACGTCGTCCCCTACGCGATCTGGGACGAACCGGCAGGGGACGACGCCAACTTCCGCTGGCTCCGTGACGCGATGCGCGCGGTGGAGCCCTTCGGGACCGGGCACTACATCGCCGAGGCAGACCTCACAGCCGACGCCTCCCGCGCCCAGCGGTCGTACGCGCCCGTGGACTGGGAACGGCTGCGCAAGGTCAGAGCGGAGTACGACCCTCAGGGTGTCTTCCACTCCTATCTGACGCCCTGAGGGGGCGGCAGCTCAGGGCCGCTCGACCAGCTCAGGCCCGCTCGACCTCGGCGGGGAACGCCAGCGACAGGGCGAACCGGCCCTCGCCGTCCGTCCACCAGTGGCGCAGGGCGAGCCCCGCGGCCGCCAGTTCGGAACGTACGCTCTCCTCGCGGAACTTGGCGGAGATCTCGGTCCGCAGCTCCTCACCCTCCGCGAAGGTGACCGCCAGGTCCAGCGCCGGGATCTTGGCGGTCAGCGCGCTGCGGGCGCGCAGCCGCATCTCGATCCACTCCTGCTCGGGGTCCCAGACCGCCACGTGATCGAAGTCGTCGGGGTCGAAGTCGGCACCCAGCTCGCGGTCCAGGACGGCCAGCACGTTCTTGTTGAAGGCCGCGGTGACTCCGGCCGAGTCGTCGTACGCGGCCACCAGCGTGCCCTCGTCCTTGACCAGGTCGGTGCCCAGGAGCAGCGCGTCGCCCGGCGACAGCAGAGCGCTGACGGAGCCGAGGAATTCGGCGCGCTCGGCGGGCAGCAGGTTGCCGATGGTCCCGCCGAGAAAGGCGACGAGGCGCGGCCCCGGTGTATCGGGCAGGGCCAGCCCCTTCTGGAAGTCCGCCACCAGGGCGTGCACGGACAGCTCTTGGCGGTCGGCGAGCAGGGCCTCGCCGGCCAGGGTGAGCGCGGACTCGCTGACGTCCACGGGCACGTAGGCCCGGAGACCGGTGAGCGCGTCGAGGAGGTGCCGGGTCTTCTCCGAGGACCCGGAGCCGAGTTCGACGAGCGTACGGGCGCGGGTGGCGGCGGCGATGTCGGGGGCGCGCTCGATGAGGATCTCCCGCTCGGCTCGCGTCGGGTAGTACTCCGGCAGCCTGGTGATCTCCTCGAAGAGCTCGCTGCCGCGCGCGTCGTAGAACCACTTGGGCGGCAGCTGTTTGGGGTCGTTGCTGAGCCCGTTCAGAACGTCGGACCGCAGGGCGGCGGCCGTGGCGTCCTCGGGCAGGGTGCGGGTGACGCTGAAGGGGCTCACGTGCAGGGCTCCTTGAGAGGGGTCAGGAGTACGTCGGTGCGGGTGGCGGTGAGAAGGGTGCGGTCGGGGACTTCGGTCCAGCGGGTGTCGTCGTCGTACGGCTCGGACGCGACGGCGACGGCGCGGCGCTCGCGGTCCGCGAGATACCACAGCGTGTCGCCCCAGGCCGTGGCAGCGACCGACCTCCCGTCGGTGAGGAGGAGGTTGAGGCGTGACCCGGGGGCGGCCTCGGCGAGTGCGGTGACGGCGTCCGCCAGGGCCTGGCCCGGGTCGTCACCGGTGCGCAGCCGGTGCCGGACCAGGGCCCAGACGAACGCGGAGTCGGTGCGCGCTTCGAGGGTCAGCAGGTCGGCGGGCGGGAGCGTCGCGGTGAGCGGGGCCACCGAGTCGGGCCAGCCCTGGAGAGCGCCGTTGTGGCTGAACAGCCAGGGGCCGGAGGCGAACGGCGCGGCCGCGGCCTCCCCGTCGGGGCCGGCCTCGGTGGCGTCGCGCACGGCGGCGAGCAGGGCGGTGGTCCGTACGACCCGGGCGAGGTCGGTGAAGGAGGTGTCGGCCCAGATGGGGCCGAGGCGGCGGTAGCGGGCGGGGACGGGGTCGGCTTCGGCGTACCAGCCGATGCCGAAGCCGTCGGCGTTGACGGTGCCGTGGCGTTGGCGGCGGGGGGCCCACGACTGGCGGTAGAGCCCGTGCTCGGGCTCGACCACCAGTTCTCCGATCTGGACCTCCGGTCCGAGATAGGCGATGTGTCGACACATCAGCAACACCCCCGGGCCCGCAAACCGGCCGTGGTCATCACGCCGCCTCCGGGGTCGCGTCGCGGGCCGTGCGGAAGCCGGAGAAGATCTGGCGCCGTATCGGCAGATCCCAGTTGCGGAAGGTGCCACGGCAGGCGACCGGGTCGACGGCGAAGCTCCCACCCCGCAGCACCTTGTGCGCACTGCCGAAGAAGACCTCGGAGTACTCCCGGTACGGAAAGGCCGCGAAGCCCGGGTAGGGCAGGAAGTCACTCGACGTCCACTCCCACACATCGCCCATCAGCTGCCGTACACCCAACGGCGACGCGCCCTCCGGATAGCTGCCGACCGGAGCGGGCTGCAGGTGGCGCTGCCCCAGGTTGGCGTGGACGGGGGCGGGGTCGGCGTCGCCCCACGGGTAGCGCCGGGAGCGGCCGGTGGCCGGGTCGTGGCGGGCCGCCTTCTCCCACTCGGTCTCCGTGGGCAGCCGGCGTCCGGCCCAGCGGGCGTACGCGTCGGCCTCGTACCAGCTGATGTGCAGCACGGGCTCCGCCTCCGGTACGGGCTCCGTCACCCCGAACCGGCGGCGCAGCCACGGCCCGCCGCCGTCGCGGTGCCAGAACAGCGGGGCGGCGAGGCCGTGTTCACGGATGTACGCCCAGCCTTCCGTCGCCCACCAGCGCGGGTCGTCGTATCCGCCGTCCCCGATGAAGCGCGCGTAGGCGCCGTTGCTGACCGGGACGGTGTCGATGAAGAACGCGGGCACGTCACGGGTATGGGCGGGGCGCTCGTTGTCCAGCGCCCACGGCTCCGTCGAGGTGCCCATCGTGAACGGGCCTGCCGGTACGAGGACTTCGGACGCGAGCGCGGCAGCCCCCGCAGGTGCCGGGGGCGGCGGGGGAGCGCTCAGCGCCGCGGGCCCGCGCCGCAGCTGGTGGGTGATGAGCATCGTCTCGTCGTGCTGCTGCTCGTGCTGCGCGATCATCCCGAAGGCGAAGCCGGCGTCGATCAGCGGGCCGCCGCCGTTCAGCGGAGTGCGCTCGAGGACGTCGAGCACCCGGCTGCGTACGTCCGCGACATAGGTGCGGGCCTCGGCGGGCGGCAGCAGGGGGAGGGAGGGGCGCTCGGCGCGCGGGTGCTCGAAGGCGTCGTAGACCTTGTCGATGTCGGGGCGCAGCGCCTCGGCGCCGCCGACGGCCCGCAGCAGCCACAGCTCCTCCTGGTTGCCGATGTGCGCGAGGTCCCAGACCAGGGGCGACATCAGGGGCGAGTGCTGGGCGGTGAGGTCGGGCTCCTCGACACAGGTGGTGAGGACTGCGGTGCGTTCCCGGGCGGCGAGCAGGGCGTCCGCGGCGCGCTGCCGAAGCGCTTCGGCACCCTCGCTGGGCACGGGACCTGTGGCGGTCATGAGGGGTCTTCCTTCCCTGATCGGGGTTCGAGCAGATCGTCGGCGGGACATCGTCCGCGCAGGACGTAGCGGTCGGTGAACTCGGCGACGGCGGCCTGGACGGAGGCGGAGGCTCCGAGCCGGGGCAGTGCCTCCTGGGCCGCGGTGAAGCCGGTGACGGCGGCGGCGTGCAGTTCGGGATCGGTGAGGGCGTCCCGGGCGGCGGCCCGCCACAGCGGGTTGCGGGGCGGAGGACTGAAGCCGGCGGTCTCGGCGAGCGGTTTGACGGCCCGGTAGACGGCCTCGGATGCCTCCGGGTCGTCGAACAGGGCGGCGGTGACGGCCAGTGGGACGACCCAGCCGTCGTCCCCGGGCTGGGCGTCGATCATGCGCAGCTCCAGGTGGCCGCGCGGGCGGACGGGCGGGAAGAGGGTGGTGATGTGGTAGTCGAGGTCGTCGAGGGTGGGCGGGCGCGGGAGCCCGCTGCTTATCCAGTCCCGGAAGGTGAGGCCCGCGGGGACGGTCCAGGGTCCGTCCCGGCGGCGGATACACATCACCGGCGCCTCGAGGACGTACGCGGCCCAGTCCGCTCGTGGGCTGAAGCCGTCGGGCGGTGCCTGGGACCGGCCCGGGTCGAGCTCGGCCCATACCGCCTGCCGGGTGGATCGCCAGCCGGTGAGCCGCCCCTCCCGCAGCGGGGAGTTGGCGAAGGCGGCGACCAGGACGGCGCCGAGCAGATGGGCGAGCCTCCAGCGCCGCCCGTAGCCGAGCGGGCCCGGCTCCTCGTGACCGGCGTCCACGCACACCTGGACGGAGGCCGAGGAGCACATCATGGACCGGCCGGCAGGTCCACGGCGGTCGAAGTACGCCTCCATGGCGGCGTACCGGGGCTGGTCGAGTACGCGGCGCGGGGGACGGGCCGGGTCGCAGCCGTGGCCCGCGAGAGCGAGGCCGTGGGCGCGGAGCGCGGCGCGTACGAGCTCGAGTTCGGCCGCGGCGCCCTCCACACAGGCGGTGAGGGAGCCGGCCGGAGGCGGGCTGAGCTCGAGCTGGCCGCCGGGCTCGAAGGTGAGCGGCGACCGGAGCTCAAGGGCTCGCAGGTCGCCGACGGCGGCGGAGTGCCGGTCGGGGTCGACGGGGAGGGAGGGATCGTGCAGATCCCGGACGAGGAACTCCAGTTCAACACCGACGTGGCGGGGCGGTCCCGTCTTGAAACAGATGCCGTGGATATGTGTCTGGGCCTCCGCCTGGGTCAACGCCTGGGCGCCTTGCGCCCGATGTTCGTGAAGCACGGCCGGAACCTCCCGTCGAAGGGACCTTGGCGCACTCTGCCGGTCGGGCCGAGTGCTCCGTACCACCTAAGCGATCGGGAGACGCGCCCTCAAGAGGGCCCCCGGCCGCCGTTCGGAGCTCGTAAGCCTAACCGCCCGGCGTCCACGGATCCGGCGGTTTTTACGCGGGGACGGTCAGCTCCGTGCCTTCTGGAAGCGTGCCCCGGGCCGCTGCCTCCCGCAAATGGACGAGCAGGACGCGCCGCAGCTCGCGGGCGGCGCGCGGCGGGGCCACGTCCGTGCGGTGGGCGAGCGCGATCGTGCGCTGCAGGCCCGGTGGCGCGAAAGGGGTGCTGCGCAGTCCGGGGCCGGCCAATCCGGCGACCGTGCTCGGCAGCACGGCGAGGCCGAGCCCGGCCCGTACGAAGCCCAGTACGGCGTCCATCTCGCCGCCCTCCACGGTGAAGGACGGCTCGAAGCCGGCCGCCCGGCACGCGGCCACGGTCAGATCCCGCAGGTCGTAGCCGTGCCGGAACATCACCATCGGCTGGTCGCGCAGATCGGCCGTCCGCACGGGAGCGCCGTCGCCCGGTGGCGGGACCGCCGTGGAGGAGACCACGACCAGGTCCTCGCGCAGCAGCTCCGTCGTGGTCAGGGCGGGGGAGGGGCTGGGCAGCGGCAGCACCACCAGGGCCAGGTCGAGCCCGCCGCGGGCCAGGTCGCGTACGAGATCGTGCGAGCCGCTCTCCTCCAGCAGCAGCCGGATCCCCGGGTGCAGGTCGTGAAAGGCGCGCAGCATGTCGGGCAGGAGGCCGGTGCACAGGCTCGGGGTCGCGCCCAGGCGCACCCGGCCGCTCCGCAGCTGGACCAGCTCCTGCACTTCGTAGCGGGCGGTCTCGGCGTCGGCCAGGATTCTGCGAGCGAGGGGCAGCAGCGCCTCACCCGCGTCGGTGAGCGTGATATTGCCCCGGGCGCGGCTGAACAGCTCCGCTCCCAGCTCCCGCTCCAGCGCTCTGATCTGCTGTGACAGCGACGGCTGGGCGACGTGCACCCGCTCGGCGGCGCGGGTGAAGTGCCGGGTCTCGGCCACGGTGACGAAGTAGAGAAGCTGCTGGAACTGCACGCGGCCGAGCATAGGCGATGGATAGGCAATCCCTATCGAATCGAGCCGAACCATGTCTTGGACCTGTCGACGGGGAGGCGCCTACCTTCGAGAGCCATGGCACTCGCGACCCGGACGGCCCGGCCGTCCATCCTCCGCCTGCTGTGGCAGTCGACCGTCGGGAAGAAGGCGGTCATGGCCACCACGGGCGTGGTCATGCTGCTCTACCTGGTCGTCCACATGCTCGGCAACCTCAAGATCTTCTTCGGGGCCGAGGAGTTCAACGGCTACTCGGCCTGGCTGCGCACCATCGGCGCGCCCGCCCTCCACCAGAGCTGGTTCCTCTGGATCGTCAGGTCCGTACTCGCGGCGTCCGTCGTGCTGCACGGTGTGGCCGCGTACCAGCTCAGCCGCCGCGACATCGCCGCCCGCCCGAGGAGCTACGCGCACAAGCGGCGGCGTGCGAGCTACGCGACCCGGACCATGCGCTGGGGCGGTGTCATCCTCGGCCTGTTCGTCGTCTGGCACATCCTGGACCTGACGACCCTGACCGTGAACCCGCGGGCCGAGGCCCACCACCCGTACGAGAACCTCGTCGCGTCCTTCTCGACCTGGTACGGCGGCGGGATCTACATCGTGGCGATGCTCGCGCTGTGCCTGCACATCCACCACGGCTTCTGGAGCGCCGCGCAGACCCTCGGCGCGAACAGCGCGCGCCGCGACCGCGTCCTGAAGGCGGCGGCCGCTGCGCTGGCCCTGATCCTGACCATCGGTTTCCTGAGCGTGCCGGTCGCGGTGATGACCGGGTTGGTGAGCTGACATGACGTCATACTCCTCGTACACCACCGGCGATCCGATCGCCGACACCAAGGCCCCGGGCGGACCCATCGAACAGCGCTGGGACCAGCGCCGGTTCGAAGCGAGCCTGGTCAATCCGGCCAACCGCCGCAAGTACACCGTCATCGTCGTCGGAACCGGCCTGGCGGGCGGTGCCGCCGGTGCCACGCTCGCCGAACAGGGCTACCGCGTCGTGCAGTTCTGCTACCAGGACTCGCCGCGCCGCGCCCACTCCATCGCCGCGCAGGGCGGCATCAACGCCGCCAAGAACTACCGCAATGACGGCGACTCGGTCCGGCGGCTCTTCTACGACACCGTCAAGGGCGGTGACTTCCGCGCCCGCGAGTCCAATGTGCACCGCCTCGCCCAGGTCTCGGTGGAGATCATCGACCAGTGCGTGGCCCAGGGCGTGCCCTTCGCCCGCGAGTACGGCGGCCTGCTCGACACCCGCTCCTTCGGCGGCGTCCAGGTCTCCCGCACCTTCTACGCCCGCGGGCAGACCGGGCAGCAGCTGCTGCTCGGCGCGTACCAGGCGCTGTCCCGGCAGATCGCCGCGGGCAACGTCGAGATGCACCCGCGCACCGAGATGCTCGACCTGATCGTCATCGACGGGCGGGCGCGCGGCATCGT
Source organism: Streptomyces sp. 7N604 (assembly GCF_052245475.1). NCBI lineage: Bacteria > Bacillati > Actinomycetota > Actinomycetes > Kitasatosporales > Streptomycetaceae > Streptomyces > Streptomyces sp. 7N604. The sequence goes on from NZ_JBQQBX010000028.1 coordinate 79,665, forward strand.
CGCCCGCGACCTGATCACGGGCGAGGTCTCGACGTATGTCGCCGACGCCGTCGTGCTCGCGACCGGCGGTTACGGCAACGTCTTCCATCTGTCGACCAACGCCAAGAACTCCAACGCGACGGCGATCTGGCGGGCGCACCGGCGCGGCGCGTACTTCGCCAACCCCTGCTTCACCCAGATCCACCCCACCTGCATCCCGCGCTCCGGCGACCACCAGTCCAAGCTGACGCTGATGAGCGAGTCGCTGCGCAACGACGGCCGCATCTGGGTGCCGAAGGCCCGTGGCGACCGGCGCCCGCCGAACGAGATCCCCGAGGACGAGCGCGACTACTACCTGGAGCGCGTCTACCCGTCCTTCGGCAACCTCGTGCCCCGCGACATTGCCTCCCGCGCGGCGAAGAAGGTCTGCGACGAGGGGCGTGGCGTCGGGCCCGGGGGCCAGGGCGTCTACCTCGACTTCGCCGACGCCATCGCCCGTATGGGCAGGAAGGCGGTCGAGGAGAAGTACGGCAACCTCTTCGAGATGTACGAGCGGATCACCGCGGAGGACCCGTACCAGGTGCCGATGCGCATCTACCCCGCGATCCACTACACCATGGGCGGTCTGTGGGTGGACTACGACCTGCAGACCACCATCCCCGGCCTGTTCGCGATCGGGGAGGCCAACTTCTCCGACCACGGCGCCAACCGGCTGGGTGCCAGCGCGCTCATGCAGGGCCTGGCCGACGGCTACTTCGTGCTGCCGCCGGTGCTCAACGACTACCTGGCGCGGCACGCGACGCACGAGCCGGTGCCGCGGGACCATCCGGCCGCCGCCGAGGCGGTCGCCGAGACCGAGGACCGGCTTCATCTCCTGCTGTCGGTGAACGGCGACCGTACGCCCGAGTCGTTCCACCGCGAGCTCGGCGAACTGCTCTGGGACGAATGCGGCATGGCCCGTACGGAGACGGGCCTGCGGAAGGCGCTCGACCGCATCCCCGCGCTGCGCGAGGAGTTCTGGCGCTGCGTCAGGGTGCCCGGCACCGGTGAGCAGCTCAACCAGTCGCTGGAGAAGGCGAACCGCGTCGCCGACTACCTGGAGCTGGCCGAGCTGATGTGCCTCGACGCCCTGCACCGCACCGAGTCCTGCGGCGGGCACTTCCGCGAGGAGAGCCGGACCGCGGGCGGTGAGGCGGCGCGCGAAGACGAGGCGTTCTCGTACGCCGCGGCCTGGGAGTTCACCGGCACGGGCGTGGCCCCCGTGCTGCACAAGGAAGACCTGGTCTTCGAGTACGTCCACCCCACCCAGCGGAGCTACGCATGAGGCTCACCCTGCGCATCTGGCGCCAGTCCGGCCCGGACGATCCGGGTGCCATGACCCCGTACGAGGTCGAGGGCATCTCCCCGGACATGTCCTTCCTCGAGATGCTCGACACGCTGAACGAGGAGCTGATCCTGCGCGGCGAGGAGCCCGTGGCCTTCGACCACGACTGCCGCGAGGGCATCTGCGGCGCCTGCGGCATGGTCATCAACGGCCGCGCCCACGGGCCTGAGCGGACCACCACCTGCCAGCTGCACATGCGGCACTTCGCCGACGGCGACACGATCGACATCGAGCCGTGGCGGGCGGCCGCGTTCCCTGTCGTGAAGGACCTTGTCGTCGACCGGTCCGCCTTCGACCGGGTCATCGGCTCCGGCGGCTACATCACCGCGCCGACGGGCAGCGCGCCCGAGGCCCACGCCACGGCGGTACCGAAGGACGACGCGGACACGGCTTTCGAGCACGCCGAGTGCATCGGGTGCGGGGCGTGCGTCGCAGCCTGCCCCAACGGCTCGGCGATGCTGTTCACCTCGGCGAAGGTGGTGCATCTGAACTCCCTGCCGCAGGGCGGACCCGAGCGGGAGAGCCGGGTGCTGGAGATGGTCGCGACGATGGACGCCGAGGGCTTCGGCGGCTGCACGAACACGGGCGAGTGCGCCACCGCGTGCCCGAAGGGCATCCCGCTGCCGAGCATCGCGGCCATGAACCGGGAATGGCTCCGCGCGGTCCGCACGTCCGGGCGCTGACCATCGCGCGTCCGCGGCGCGACGGCATCTCACCGCCAGGGGGCGAACAGGCTGGCCCTAGGTGTTCGTCCCCTGGGTCCCCGGGGTGCTCGTCCCCAGCACCCCGGTCACCCGCGCCAGCCGGTGGTACGACTCCAGCTGCAGCTCGCGGTCGTACGTGCTCGTGGTCACCAGCACCTCGTCGGCCGCCGTGCGCGCGATGAGCTTCTCCAGGGCCTCGGACACCTGCGGCTCGGTGCCGGAGATGTGCCCGCGCTGGGACTCCTCGAAGAGCGAACGCTCGCGCTCGGTCATCTCGAGGGGAGCGATCTCCTCGGGAGGCATCAGCGGCGGGAACTCGCCGTGGGTGCGGGACCAGGCGGCCGACCAGGCCTCAGGCAGCAGCAGCCGCCGGGCCTCCTCGGTGCTCCCGGCCACCGCGACCGTGCCCGAGACGACGACGTACGGCTCCTGCCCCCATTCCGTGGGCCGGAACAGCTCGCGATAGCGGTCGATCGCGCGCAGCATCCGCTCCTCGCCGCGTGCCGCCGCGATCACGAGCGGCAGCCCGAACGCGGCTGCGTGCTCCGCCCCCGCCCCCGTGGCCAGCACGAACGCGGGAATGCGGAGACCTTCCGCCGGCCGTGCGTGCACCCGCGGCCCGGTGGTCCGCTCGTCGGTGAAGTAGCCGAGCAGCTCCTCGAGCTGCGCCCCGAAGTCCTCGGCGGCGTCCTGCTCCCGGCCGAGCGCTCGCCGTATCCCGTCGGTGAATCCGACGGAACGGCCCAGGCCCATGTCGATGCGGCCGGGGAAGAGGGACTCGAGCACCCCGAACTGCTCGGCGACGACGAGGGGCTGGTGGTTGGGCAGCATGACGCCGCCCGTGCCGACGCGGATACGGGAGGTCGCGGCGGCGATGGCCGCGGCGAGCACGGTCGGTGCGGAACCGGCCACTCCGGGGACGCCGTGGTGCTCCGACACCCAGAACCGGTGGTAGCCCAGGGCCTCGGCCTGCTGCGCGAACCGCACGGTTTCGCGCAGCGCCTCCGGAGGCTCCTCGCCCTGCCGGGTGCGGGAGCGGTCCAGGACGGAGAATCGGGTCGTCGACAATTCGGTGCTCACGCCTGGAGACAACGCCCTGCCGTCAGGAAGATTCCCGCCTGCCCGCCTGCCCGCCCGCCCGCACGTCCATCCGTCCGGCGCGGCGCGGCCCGGCCCGGCCCGGACGGGCGGCGGGCGGTGGGGGCGGGCCGTGCGCCCGGGCATCGCCCGGCGCCATGCGCTCAGGCGATCGCCGCGTCCTTGTCCGTCTCCCCGTCCTCCAGGCTCAGGCCCTCGAGGCTCGGCCACCGCTCGTACCACCGCTGGTCCGATTCCAGCTGCGCGGCCAGGGAGATCAGCAGCGGCTCGCTGTTCGCGGGGCCCAGCAGCTGTGCGCCGAGCGGGAGGCCGCCGTCCGCGAAGCCCGCGGGCACGCTGATGCCCGGCCAGCCGAGGACGTTCCACGGCCAGGCGTACGGGCAGGCGGCGATCATCGCCCGGTCGGTGCGCCAGCCGGACAGCGCGATCATCGCGCCGATCCGTGGTGGAGGGGTGGCCGTGGTCGGGGTGAGGACGACGTCGACGCGGCGGAAGATCTCGCCCACGCGCGCGTGGAGCCGCGCCTCGGCGGACCGGGCGAGGCGGAGCGGGCCGCCGCACAGCAGCCGTCCGAGCCGCGCGGCGCTCCTGGTCCGCGGGTCCAGCAGTGTCCGGTCCGGCACACGGGCGCACCAGTCGCGGACCCCGGCCGTCGCGCGCGGCACGAAGGTCAGGCCCACCGGACCGTACTTCGGGTCCGCCTCCACCACCTCGTGGCCGAGGGCGGCCAGCCGCTCGGCGACCCCGGTGACGGCCGAGCGGACCGCCGGGTGGAGCGACTTCGGTGTGCCCGTGAAGGCGGGGCGCAGCGACAGCGCGATACGCAGTCTGCCCGGCTCGCGGGCGGCGGCGGGGAGCATCGCTTGCGGCGGCGGCCTGTGCAGGTCGCCGGGGTGGCTGCCGCTCGCCGCGTCGAGCAGCAGCGCGGCATCCGCGACCGTACGGGCCAGGGGGCCGATCCCCGTGATCCCGTTGAACGCCTCCTCGTCGGGCCACGTCGAGATCCGGCCGCGCTGCGGCTTGATGCCGACCAGGTGCGTCCATGCGGCGGGAATCCGGACGGAGCCCGCGCCGTCGGAACCCAGCGCGGCGGGCACGAGCCCGGCGGCCACGGCGGCCGCGGCTCCGCCCGAGGAGCCGCCGGGCGTGTGGTCCGTGTTCCACGGGTTACGGGTGTCGCCGAAGGCCTGTCCCTCGGTGAAAGGCCACTGGCCGAGCTCGGGTGTGTTGGTCTTCCCGACGACGACGGCCCCGGCGTTGCGGAGGCGCCGTACGGCCTCGCAGTCCGCTTCCTTGACCGGGAACTCGCCGGGGCACCCGAACGCCGTCGGCTCGCCCGCCACGTCCATGTCGTCCTTGACCGCGACGGGTACGCCGAGCAGCGGTGCTCGCTCGCCCGCGGCCAACTTCCGGTCCGCTGCGTCGGCTTCCGCGAGCGCGGCCTCGGCGCGGATCCTGCGGAAGGGGTTGAGCAGGGGCTGAGCGGCCTCGATGGCAGCGAGGGACCGCTCGACCAGCGCGCGTGAGGACACCTCGCCCTCGGCGAGCGCGCGGGCTTGCTCCGCCAGGCCTTGCGACAGTGCAGGGGACACGGACCGCACCTCGTCTTCCGAGCCGCTGTTTCGATACGAACAGTAGCGCTGGAGATGCCGTTCACGCGGCAGGCCAGGCTGCGTTGGCGTCGTCCACCGGTATGGACTCCCCGTCCGGCAGCTCCGGGTGGTGCGGGCAGCGCGGTGGCGGCGGGCGGCCTCCGGCGCGGAGTCAGCCGTCCGACCGGTCCGCGGACCGCCGGTCCCGCCGTCGTGCGTCGAACCGGTCCCGCGGGGCCAGGTGCTCTCCTCGGTCAAAGATCGCTCGATCCGGTCGATTACCCGGCCAGCACGCGAGTGCGGCACTCCGACGGCGTTCCCCAGGCGGCGCGCAGGGCGCGTGCCTTGCGGATCCAGAGCGAGAGGTCGTAGTCCGCGGTGTATCCGATCGCGCCGTGCAGCTGGAGCGCGGTCCTGGCGGCGGCGTACGCGGCCTCGCCCGCGGCCGCCTTCGCCGCGGCGACCTCCGCGCCCACACCGCCCGCGCCCACACCGCCCCGGCCCACACCGCCCGTGCCTTCTCCACCCGCGCTCGCGGCCAGCGCCACCGCCGCTCCGTACAGCAGCGGCCGAGCGAACTCCAGCCCCATCAGCGCGTCGGCCAGCTGGTGCTTGACCGCCTGGAATGACCCGATGGCGGTGCCGAACTGTGTGCGCTGCTTCGCGTACGCCACCGTCCGCTCGACCAGCGCACGCCCGGTGCCCAGCGCCTGCGCCGCCGTGGCGAAGGCGGCCCACTCGGCGGCCCGCGCGGCCGCCTCCCGCACCGCGGGCCCGGTCGCCAGCAATGCGCCGCCGTCCCGCAGCCGGGCCAGTCGCCGCACCGGATCGAACGACGGCTGGACGGAGCCGTGTCCGGCCGACAGCCGCAACTCCTCGCCGGTCGCGGCGAATGCGGCGTCGGCGCTGTCGGCGTCCAGTGCGTACGGCCCGCTCCCGAAGCCTCCGAAGTCATCGAAGCCACTAGGGCACCCGGACCCGCCCGATCCCCCGGACCCGCCCGATCCCCCGGACCCGCCCGAGCTCCCAGCCCCGCCCGAGCCCTCTGACCCGCCCGGCACGGACAGCGTCGCCACCGCGTCTCCCGAGGCGATCCGCGGCAGCCAGTCCTTCGCGACCCCCACCGCGTCTGCCGGCCCCGCCGCACCGCCTGCCGCCCCGCCCGCCTCCGCCAGCCGCCCCAGGAGCACAGCCGCAGCCACCGTCTCGACCGCCGGACCCGGCACTGCATGCCGCCCCAACTGCACGAAGGCGACCGCCAGTTCCACCGGCAGCGGACCCACCCCGTCGTACGCCTGGGGCACGGCCAGCGCGAAGACCCCGGCCTCCGCGAGCCTCCGCCACAACGCCCGCCCCGCCGCAGGATCCCCTGTCGCCCACGCCCGCGCCGCGCCCGGCGCGTCCGCCGCGCCCAGCATCCGGTCCAGCGCGCGGTCGAAGTCGCGCTGGCCCTCGTCAAGAAGGAACCTCACGAGCTCACAACCTCACAAAGCTCACAGACCTCATGAACCACGACCTCACCGTCGCCCCTTCGGCAGGCCGAGCAGCCGCTCGGCGATGATGTCGCGCTGGATCTCGTTCGTGCCCGCGTAGATCGGCCCGGCGAGCGAAAAGACGTAGCCCTCGGCCCAACTGCCCTGCGCGGGCGCCTCCTCCGCCTCGCCCGCCAGCTCGCCGTACGCCCCGAGCAGGTCGAGGGCGGTCTCGTGCAGGGCGACGTCCAGCTCGGACCAGAAGACCTTGTTCAGGCTCGACTCGGCGCCGATCAACCCTCCGGAGGCGATGCGTGAGGCGCCCGCGTACGCGAAGAGCTGGTACGCGCGGGCGGCGATCACCGCCTCCGCGACGCGGTCGCGCAGCGCCGTGTCCGCCGGATCCGCGCGCTCCCGCCACAGCCCGACGAGCCGTTCCGCGGCCGCCGTGAACCGGCCGGGGCTGCGCAGGGTCAGCCCGCGCTCGTTCCCCGCCGTGCTCATGGCGACGCGCCACCCCTGCCCAGGCTCGCCGATGACGTCCGCGTCGGGCACGAAGACGCCGTCGAAGAACAGCTCGGCGAAGGCGGGCTTACCGTCCAGGCGGCCGATGGGACGCACCGTCACACCCGGCGCGTCCAGCGGGAACATCAGATACGTCAGCCCGCGGTGCGGCCGGTCCGCGTCGGAATCGCTGCCGAACAGCCCGAAGGCCCGGTCCGCGAAGGCCGCGCGCGACGACCAGGTCTTCTGGCCGCTCAAGCGCCAGCCGCCGTCCGTCCGCACCGCCTTGGAGCGGAGCGAGGCGAGGTCGGAGCCCGCCTCCGGCTCCGACCAGGCCTGCGCCCAGATCACCTCGCCGCTCGCCATCGGCGGCAGGATGCGGGCGCGCTGCTCCTCGGTGCCGTGCTCCAAGAGGGTGGGCGCGAGCAGGCTGATGCCGTTCTGGCCGACCCGGCCCGGCGCTCCCGCCGCGTAGTACTCCTCCTCGAAGATCAGCCACTCGACGAGCGAGGCGCTCCGGCCGCCGTACCGCTCGGGCCAGGAGACCACCGACCAGCGGTCCGCGAAGAGCGTGCGCTCCCATGCCCGGTGCGCGGCGAACCCCTCCCCGGTCTCCAGGGAGGGCAGAGGGTCGTCCGGCACATGCTCGGCGAGCCAGGCGCGGGCCTCTTCCCGGAAGGCCCGCTCCGCGGCGGAGAAGTCGAGATCCATCGGGCCCCTCACCACGCTTCCCTAACAAGTGTTTGGTAGGTTAGCGTGCTGTCGTGACCGACAACAAGGCACAGGCGCGGTACGTCCCGGGACACGGGCTGCTCACCGGCCGTGCGGCGGTGATCACCGCGGCCGCGGGCGCGGGAATCGGCGGGGCGACAGCCCGCCGCTTCCTGGAGGAGGGCGCCCGCATCGTCATCGGCGACGCCCACGCGCGCCGCGTCAAGGAGACGGCCGAGGCGCTGGCCGAGGAGTTCGGAGCCGGCCGCGTCGCCGGGCTGCCCTGCGACGTGACCGACGAGCAGCAGGTCGGAGCCCTGTTCGAGCTCGCCGAGGAGCGCCACGGCCGCCTCGATGTCGTGGTCAACAACGCCGGTCTCGGCGGCACGGCGGATCTCACCGAGATGACCGACGAGCAGTGGCACAAGGTCCTCGACGTCACGCTGAACGGCACCTTCCGCTGCACCCGGGCCGCCCTGCGCCGCATGCGGGCCGCCGATTCCGGTGGCGTCGTCGTCAACAACGCCTCCGTCGTCGGCTGGCGCGCCCAGCGCGGCCAGGCCCACTACGCCGCCGCCAAGGCCGGAGTCATGGCCCTGACCCGGTGCGCCGCCGCCGAGGCCGCGGCCTACGGGGTACGGGTCAACGCCGTGTCCCCGAGCCTCGCCATGCACCCGCACCTGGCGAAGGTGACCACCCCGGAGCTGCTGGAGGAGCTCACCGGGCGCGAGGCGTTCGGCCGCTGGGCCGAGCCCTGGGAGGTCGCCAACGTCATCGTCTTCCTCGCCAGCGACTACGCGTCCTACATGACCGGCGAGACCGTGTCCGTCAGCAGCCAGCATGCGTAACGACAATGGCCTTGTGAGCCACGTGCCGAAGAACAGCAAGAAGACCGCCGAGGGCGCCCCGCCGCCCGATCGGCGCAGGGAACTCCTGGCCACCGCGGCCGAGGTGTTCGCAGCCCAGGGCTACAACGCGACCACCGTCCGCAAGATCGCGGACCAGGCGGGGATGCTCGCGGGCAGCCTCTACTACCACTTCGATTCGAAGGAGTCGATCCTCGAGGAGATCCTCTCCACCTTCCTGGACGAGCTCTGGGCCGGGTACGACGCCGTACTCGCCGCGGACCTCGGCCCCCGGGAGACCCTTGAGGCCCTCGTCACCGAGTCCTTCCGGGAGATCGACCGCCACCGCGCCGCAGTCGCGATCTACCAGAAGGAGTCCAGGCACCTGTCCGCCCAGCCCCGCTTCCACTATCTCGCCGAGTCCCAGCGGAAGTTCGAGAAGGCGTGGCTCGGCACCCTGGAGCGCGGAGTCGCCACCAAGGCGTTCCGCGCCGACCTGGACGTCCGGCTCACCTACCGCTTCGTGCGCGACACCGTCTGGGTCGCCGTCTCCTGGTACCGGCCGGACGGGCAGCACAGCCCCGAGGAGATCGCCCGCCAGTACCTGTCGATGGTGCTGGACGGCATCGCCGTACGGGAATGACACCTTCATCAGACGACCGGCGGAGGAGCAGCAGCCATGGCCGAGGCATACATCGTCGAAGCGGTACGGACTCCGGTCGGCCGCCGGAAGGGCGGGCTCGCCGCCGTCCACCCGGCCGACCTGGGCGCCCACGTGCTCAGGTCACTGATGGAGCGGTCCGGCGCCGACCCGGCCGCCGTCGAGGACGTCGTGTTCGGCTGCCTGGACACGGTCGGGCCGCAGGCCGGCGACATCGCGCGCACCTGCTGGCTGGCCGCCGGGCTCCCCGAGGAGGTGCCGGGCGTGACGGTCGACCGGCAGTGCGGCTCCTCGCAGCAGGCCGTGCACTTCGCCGCCCAGGGAGTCCTGTCGGGCACCCAGGACCTGGTGGTCGCGGGCGGGGTGCAGAACATGTCGCAGGTGCCCATCGCCTTCGCCTCGCGCCAGGCCGCCGAGCCGCTGGGCCTGACCGAGGGTCCCTTCGCCGGGTCCGAGGGCTGGCGGGCCCGCTACGGCGACCGTCCGGTCAACCAGTTCTACGGCGCCGAGCTGATCGCCGAGAAGTGGGGCGTCTCGCGCCGGGACATGGAGAAGTACGCGCTGCGCTCCCACCAGCGGGCGGTGCGGGCCATCGACGAGGGCCGGTTCGACCGCGAGCTCGTGCCGTACGCGGGCGTGACGGCGGACGAGGGCCCGCGTCGCGACACGTCGCTCGAGAAGATGGCAGGGCTGAAGCCGGTCGTCGAGGGCGGGCGGCTGACGGCGGCGGTCTCCTCGCAGGTCTCGGACGGTGCGGCAGCGGTGCTGATCGCGAGCGAGCGGGCCGTACGGGAGCACGGCCTCACCCCCCGGGCCCGCTTCCACCACCTCTCCGTACGCGGCGAGGACCCGATCCGGATGCTCACGGCGCCGATCCCGGCCACGGCGTTCGCTTTCAAGAAGACCGGTCTTACGCTGGACGACATCGACCTGGTGGAGATCAACGAGGCCTTCGCCTCCGTGGTGCTGGCCTGGCTGAAGGAGACCGGCGCCGACCCGGACCGGGTCAACGTCAACGGCGGCGCCATCGCCCTCGGCCACCCGCTGGGCGCCACCGGCGCCAAGCTGATGACCACGCTGCTGCACGAACTGGAGCGCACCGGCGGCCGTTACGGCCTGCAGACGATGTGCGAAGGCGGTGGCCAGGCGAACGTGACGATCATCGAGCGGCTCTGATCGGGCGGTGGTCAGGCGGACGTGACGATCATCGAGGAGCTCCGAGGCCGGCGAGCTCGCCGAGCCTCTCGCACGCCTCGGCCATCACGCGGTCCACCAGCTCCGCGCAGGACGGCAGGTCGCCGATCAGCCCGGCGACCTGTCCCGCGGCCATCACCCCGAGGTCCGTACGGCCGTCCACCATCGAGGCCTTGAGCAGCATCGGGGTATTGGCCGCGAGCAGCACCTGGCTCCAGGTGAGGTTCTTGCCGCGTCGGAGGGCCAGGCCGTCACGGACCATACGGGCCCAGCTCAGCCCGGAGACCTTCCTGAACGCGGATGCGTGCCGCAGGGCTCGGAGAAGGGCAGCCGAACGGCCGGACGTCTCGAGGGAGTCGACCAGGTCGCTGCGCAGCATCCGGTGGGGGAGGCCGTCGACCTTGGTGGTGACGGTCACGTCCTTGACGGTGGCGGCGAGGTAGGCGGCTTTGACGGCGTCCGGGACGGTGCTGTCGGAGGTCAGCAGGAAGCGGGTGCCCATGGCCACGCCCGCGGCACCGTAGGCGAGCGCGGCGACCAGACCGCGGCCGTCGAAGAAGCCGCCCGCCGCGACGACCGGGATGTCCACGGCGTCGACCACCTGCGGGAGCAGGACGCTCGTGGCCACCTCGCCGGTGTGGCCGCCGCCCTCGCCGCCCTGCACCAGCACCGCGTCCGCACCCCAGGAGGCCACCTTCTCGGCGTGGCGGCGGGCGCCGACGGAGGGGATCACGACCACGCCCGCGTCCTTGAGGCGGGCTATCAGCTCGCGGGAGGGCGCGAGGGCGAACGAAGCGACCCGTACGCCCTCCTCGGTGATGACGCGGACGCGGTCGGCGGCGTCGCCCGCGTCCGCCCGCAGATTGACGCCGAACGGAGCGTCCGTACGGGATTTGACCTCGCGGACCGCCGACCGGAGCCCGTCCAGCGTCATGGTGGCCGAGGCGAGGATGCCCAGGGCACCCGCGTTCGCGGTCGCCGACACCAGCCGGGGACCCGCCACCCATCCCATGCCGGTCTGCACGATGGGGTGCCTGACCCCGGCCAGCTCGGTGAACGCCGTCTCCAGGGTGCGGTCCGCGGTGTGGTGCGCGGTGTGGTCCATGGTGCGGTCGGCGGTGCGGTCCGTGGTCCGGCCGGTCACGCCCGCACCTCGCGGTCGCGCCACCCCTGGGGGTCAATGACCTCGCGGATCAGCCGCAGCTCCTCGCCCGTGGGCTCCCGCGTCTCCGGCACGCCACCGTCCGGCGCCGCGAGTGGAAAGCCCGTCGCCTCGCGGACCTGATCCACCGTCACGCCGGGGTGTACGGACCGGAGGCGCATGCCGCGGTCCGGCGTCCCGAAGTCGAGGACCGCGAGGTCGGTGACGACCCGCCGGATGTCGTGGAATCGGGTCGCGGACGGCCCGGCTGCGGCCGCGCGGTCGTAGCCGACCCCGCACACCATGTCGACCCGCGCGACGAAGACCCGGGGCGAGTGCCGCGGCACCCAGTAACTGGTCGGGTTGTTGAGGGTGTTGACGGGAGCGCCGCGCACGCCCAGCAGCTGCCGGGCCGGCCGTGACCAGTCGCCGATGCAGGAGATGTTCTGGTTGCCGTGGCGGTCGATCTGGCTCGCCCCCATCATCACGTGCCGCCTGCCGCCGGTGACCATCGCCAGATGCCGGCGGTAGGGCAGCCAGCCCTCGGTGACCTGGGACGTGCCGCCCATCGCGGGGACATCGCCCATGAGCATCGCCTCGCCGTCGGTGAGCAGCAGTTCGGGCGCGAAGGTGAGTCTGGCCAGCCGTGCGCCGATGGCGGGCACCGTGCCCATGGGGCTCGCCAGGATCTCACCGTCCCCGCGCCAGGCCTCGGCGCAGGCGACCACGCAGTACTCGGCCCTCGTTGCCGCAGCGGCCGTCGTCGTGCTGCCACTGTCGTGGGTCATCGCTGCTCCTCGTGCCATGCCGCGACGGCGGACTGGTAGGCGCTCTCGGTGCCGCCGGACAGAAAGCGGCCGGTGAACGCGGCCCAGGCGGTCGAGTCGGCGGCAGCCGTCGCGTACGCCTTCTGGAAGGGCTCGTCGCGGTCGTAGTCGGGGGCGCAGGAGGTGAAGTGCGCGCCGTTCGGAGCCTCGATCACGCCGGTGACCGCGTGGCGCTGGACGAGCAGGGTCTGAGGCCCGCCCGCCTTGGTGAGCTCGGCGCTGTCGACGACGCGTTCGCAGGAGACGTACGCGCTGTCCGCGGCCTCGCAGAAGAGGTCGTCGAAGTACGGGTCGGGACCCAGGTACTGGCCGTTGCCGTATGCGTCGGCCCGGCCCAGGTGGACGAGCGCGGCGTCCATCCGCAGAGCGGGCACGGCAACGAACTCCTCGCCGTCCTCGTACGGCGAAGTGACCGTCCGCAGCTCCGGGTTGACCCGCATCACGTCCGAGCCGAGGCCCGCCCGCACCGGCATGAAGGGCACCCGGTGCGCGGCCGCGGTCAGCCCCCACATGACCATCGCCTCGTCCAGCTCCGTCAGCTCGAAGGCGCCGCGCTGCCGGGCGGCGCGGAAGTGCGGTTCGAGGGGGATCGAGTCGAGGGTGGCGAAGGCCGCCACCAGCCTGCGGATCCGCCCCGCGGCGGCCAGCAGTCCGACGTCCGGGCCCCCGTAGGAGATCACGGTCAGGTCGGTGACGTCCGAGCGCAGCAGCGCCCGTACGAGGGCCATCGGTTTGCGCCGCGAGCCCCAGCCGCCGATGCCGATGGTCATGCCGCTCTCGAGGCGCCCCACGGCCTCCCCGGCGGTCATCCTCTTGTCCCTCAAGACGCCTTCCCCTCGCTGCCGAAGGTGTTCCGGACCCGGTCCGCCACTCCGCTGAGGTTCGCCTCGAAGGTGAAGCCCTGCTCGAAGCGGTAGCTGCGGCGGACGTCGACCGGGTCGATGCCGTTGATGGCCGCCTTCGCGAGACGCAGCAGCGAGCCGTCCTTGGCGGCGATCTCCCGGGCCAGTTCCAGCGCCGCGCCGAGCAGTTCGCCGCGCGGCACGACCCGCCACACCGAGCCGTGCCGGTGCAGCTCCCCGGCGGTCGCGGTGCGCGAGGTGTAGTACAGCGCGCGCATCAGGTGCTGCGGGACCAGCCGCGAGAGGTGGGTGGCCGCGCCGAGTGCGCCGCGGTCCAGCTCGGGGAGGCCGAAGACCGCGTCGTCACTCGCCACGATCGCGTCCGCGTTTCCGGCGAGGCCGATGCCGCCGCCCAGGCAGTGGCCGTGCACGGCCGCGACGACCGGCACCTCGCAGTCATAGACGGCGGAGAACGCCGCGTCACACCCGCGGTTGGCGCCGATCAGCGCGTCATGGCCCCGGTCGCGCTGGATCTCCTTGATGTCCACGCCCGCGTTGAAGCCGCGGCCGCCCGCGGCGAGCACCACGCAGCACACCCCGTGGTCGCGGCCCGAGGCGGTCACGGCAGCCGCCAGGTCGTACCAGCCCTGCACGGGCAGGGCGTTGACGGGTGGGAAGTCGACGGTGACGACGGCGATGCCCTTCTCCGGGCTCGCGGTGGAGACACCCATGAGCGGATCAGCTACCTTTCCACCAAACATTTGTTAGGTGGACGGTAGCAGCGGTTCGCGGGCCGCGGGAGGTGCGCGTTGGGCATCACGCTGGATCTGGAAGGGCGGGTCGCCGTCGTCACCGGCGGGACGAGGGGAGTGGGCGCCGGGATCGCCCGGGCCTTCCTGAGAGCCGGGGCGGAGGTCGTCGTCTGCGCGCGCAGGCCACCGGAAACGGCCGTCGAAGAAGCCGGCCGCACGGCGGAGTTCGCGTCCGTGGACCTGCGGGACGGCGAGGCCGTACGGGACTTCTTCGCGCGCGTGGCGGCCGACCACGGCCGCCTCGACGCGCTGGTCAACAACGCGGGCGGCACGCCGTACCGGCCGCTCGGCGACGCCGGTGCCGCCCGCCACGCGCGCGTGCTCGAACTCAACCTGACCGCACCGCTGACCGCCTCCCTCGCCGCGTACGACGTGATGCGGCGGCAGCGGGCACCCGGCTCCATCACCATGGTCGGCAGCGTCAGCGGGTCCCGCCCCTCGCCCGGGACGGCCGCCTACGGCGCGGCCAAGGCCGGACTCGAACACCTCGCCCGTTCCATGGCCGTGGAGTGGGCCCCGGCGGTACGGGTCAACACCCTGGTGCTCGGCATGGTGCGCACGGAGTCCTCCCCTCTGCACTACGGGGACGAGGACGGCGTCGCGGCCGTCGCCCGGACGGTGCCGCTGGGGCGGCTCGCGGAACCCGCCGAGATCGGTGACGCCGCCGTCTTCCTCGCCTCCGACCGCGCCGCCTACATCACCGGCGCGAGCCTTCTCGTCCACGGGGGAGGGGAACGCCCCGCCTTCCTCGACGCCGCAACCGTCAACAGGGAGCAGTGACATGGCCGGAATCCGCACCGGAATCTGCAGCGGGCGCGTCGTCGCCGTGACGGGCGCGGGCCGCGGTCTCGGGCGCGCCCACGCGCTCGCCTTCGCCGCCGAGGGAGCGAAGGTCGTGGTCAACGACCTGGGGGTCGGCCTCGACGGCTCGGGAGCCTCGGGCGGGCCGGCGCAGGGGGTCGTCGGCGACATCGCCGCGCTGGGCGGCGAAGCGGTCGCGCACGGCGGGGACATCGCCACCGCCGACGGCGCCGCCTCGCTCGTCGCCACCGCGCTCGACGCCTTCGGGCGGCTCGACACGCTGGTCAACAACGCCGGGTTCCTCAGGGACCGGATGCTGGTCAACCTCGGCGAGGACGAGTGGGACGCCGTGATGCGCGTGCATCTGAAGGGCCACTTCCTGCCGCTGAAGTACGCCGCCGCGCACTGGCGCGCCGAGGCGAAGGCAGGCCGTACGCCGCGGGCCCGGGTCGTCAACACCAGCTCGGGCGCGGGGCTTCTCGGCAGCGTCGGCCAGGGCAACTACTCGGCAGCCAAGGCCGGGATCGTCGGGCTGACGCTCGTCGCGGCCGCGGAGCTGGGGCGGTACGGCGTCCAGGTCAACGCGATCGCCCCGGCCGCCCGCACCCGTATGACCGAGCGGACGTTCGCGGAGACGATGGCCGCACCGGGGGACGGCGGATTCGACGCCATGGCGCCGGAGAACGTGTCGCCGCTGGTCGTCTGGCTCGGATCCGGTGCCTCGGAGGGGGTGACGGGCCGCGTCTTCGAGGCGGAGGCGGGCCGCATCACGGTCATGGAGGGCTGGCGCCCCGGCCCCACCGCGGACAAGGCCGCCCGCTGGACCCCCGCGGAGGCGGGAGAGGCCGCGTACGAGCTGCTCGCCCGGTCGGAGACCCCGCAGCCGGTCTACGGGGTGCAGCCGTCGTCCTGACCGCCCCCGGCACCGTCCTGTCCCGGCCGCCGGCACCGCCCGTGCGGGCCGGCCCCCGCCCCGGCGCCGCCCCGCCGGTCAGTCGTCGCCCACGGCCTTCTCCCAGCCCGCGGCCACGACCTCCTTGGCCTTGGTGGTCTGCTCCTCGGTCGGGAATCTCGGCGCGCCCTGGACGGCCGGCAGCCAGGCGGCCGCGATCTCGTGCAGCGTCCCGTCCTCCTTCATGGCGTCCATCAGGACCGGGCGGGCGTAGCCCTCCAGCCGGAGGTTCTGGCCCTCCTCGCTGAAGATGTACTCCTGCCAGAGGCGCGCGGCCGCCGGATGCGGGGCGTCCTTGTTGATCGCCAGTGAGTAGTACTCCGCGTAGAGGCCGTCGGTGGGGACGTTGACCTGCCAGTCCATGTTCTTGTCGCGGAACTCGTCGGCGTAGCTGGTGTTGAGGTAGTCCCAGTCGACGGTGATGGGCGTCTCGCCCGTCTCGACGGTGGCCGGCGTCGACTGCACGGGGTTGAAGTTTCCGGCCTTCTTGAGTTCGGCGAAGAAGTCCAGGCCCGGCTCGATGTCGTCAAGGGACCCCTCGTTCGCGAGCGCGGCCGCGTATACCCCGGCGAAAGCGGACCCCGCCTCGGTGGGGTCGCCGTTGAGCGCGACCTTGCCGCTGTACTCGGGCTTGAGAAGGTCGGCGAAGGTCTGGGGGCACACGTCGACCTGCGCCGCGTCACAGCCGATCGAAATGTAACCGCCGTAGTTGTTGTACCAGCGCGCCAGCGGGTCCTTCTGGACCTGCGGGATCTTGCTGTAGCCGGCGACCTTGTAGGGGGCGAGCAGATCCTGCTCGGCCGCGGACTGGGCGAAGGAGCGGCCGACGTCGAGCACGTCGGGGGCGTCCTCCTGACCCTTGTAGAGCTTCACCGCCTCGAGCTCGTCCTGACTCGTGCCGTCCGGCTGCGCGACCTTCACCTCGATCCCGTACTTGTTGGTGAAGCCGTCGATCAGGGCGCCGTAGTTCGCCCAGTCGCGGGGGAGGGCGATCGCGTTGAGCGTGCCCTCCTTCTGCGCCGCCGCTACCAGGGCGTCCATGCCACCCGCGTCCTCCGCGGAGGAGGCCGTCTTCACGTCCTCGCTGCTGACGACGGGGGTGGCTGTCCCGCAGGCAGTGAGGGTGAGCACCGAGAGGGCGACGAAGCAGGGAAGGGCGGTGGCGCGGGCGGCGTGCGGGTCAATCACAGAAGCTCCCGGTTGCAAAGGCCATGTGAACAACGTCGGCATTAGCCAGGCCGTCACTGTCGTGCGCGCGAACAACTGGTTAATTCCGCCGGGAGATTGGCGGGCGGGTCCACGTGGGCCGGGACCGTCCGCACCTCCCGCGGCAGGCGTCGCGCAGAGCTGGTCCAGGCCGTTGAAAGCCGGACGACGCACCACGTCGGGCGCCAGCCACCCCGTATTATGGGCGGGACGAACCGCCGTACGGCCACCCGGTGAGGAAACTTCTCGAGATGGCAGCGACTGACAGCCGTTCGCGGGTGGCAGGAGCCGGGCCCTCACACTTCCGTCGACCGCAGTCCGGGCCGCCGCCCGTCGCACTTAACGCCCGCGTAGCCGGGCCGGTCAGGCCGCCAGCAGCGACACGATGGCCGGGCCGAAGGCCACACCGAGCAGATAGGACAGGTTGAACATGCCTATCGCCGTCGGACGGTGGTCGTCGGGGACGGCCGAGGTGGCATGGACCGCGAACACGCCCTGGCCCGAGGCCGCCGCGATCGAGGCGACGGCCTGGGCGATCAGAAGGACGAGTGACCAGACGCTGAAGCCCGCTGTCACGGGAGCCACGATGCCCATGGCGATGAGTACGGAAGTGATCAGACGGCGGTCCGTCCGGGCGGAGGCGGCTACGACGAACCACGACAGCGTGCCTCCGAGCAGCAGCGGCCACACCATGGCGACCCCGATCTCGCTGGGTGTCCATCCCGTGTGCCGCGCCAGCTGTTCGGGGATCGCGTAGATCAGCCCGAAGTTGACCACCGCCAGGGAGAAGGCGAGCCCCGCGGAGAGCAGGAACTGGGGCGTGCGAACCAGTACGGCGGGCACGAAACCGTCCTGCCGGACGCGCAGGTGCAGACCGAGGAGCAGAGCGGCCACGATCGAGCAGGCGCCTGCGGCCGCCGGCCGGTGGGGGGTGAAGACCAGCGCGGTGACCAGCACCGTCACGAGTGCCGCCCCGACCGGGTCGAACCGGTTCCGGGATATCGCGCCAAGCGGAGCGCGGCGGAGGACGGCCGGCACGGCGAGCACGCTCAGGACGGGGAGGGCGAGAGCGAATCGCCAGGAGAGAAGGTCGGTCACGAGTGATCCGACCAGTGGGGCGGTCGAGCCGACCACGGCGAGCGAGGCGGTGACGAGCCCCATCCTGCGGGCCGAATCCGTGAGGCTCATGGCCGTCGCGGTCAGGCCGGCGGTGCCAAGCGCCTGCAGAGCACTGCCCAGAACGAGCGACGGCAGTGCGGGAATGGTGACGACGAGGACCGCCCCGGCCGGCACGAGCAGACCGCAGGCCGTCAGCGCGACGCGTGCACCCCGGTGGCTGAGCAGCCCGGCCATCAGCGGCGTACCGACGGCGATGCCCCAGCCGAACGCCGTCACCGTCCAGGTCGCAGAACCGACCGAGACACCGAGGTCCAGCGCCATGTCGTCGAGGATGAGGGCGGGGCCCGCGATACCGAAGGAGAGGGGCCCGGCCAGGAGGGCGAGCCAGAGGGCGTGAACCCGGCCCGGGCTGCGCGCGGCCCGGGCCTCTTCGGCGGGATACGAGGGGCCTGGACCGGCAGACGTGTCATGCATCGGTACTCCAAGGCAGCCGGGCCGGGCTCGCCGCAGGGGCCTTCGGCCAGTTGACAACTGGCCATGACGCTAAGGGCGCAGCGGCACAGGCCGAATCGGTAAGGCTTCTGCTCCGGGATACGTAGTTTCCGGTCCCACCGCGCCGTCCGGTACCGAAGCCGACAGACCTGACGAGGTACGGACCGGGGCTTTGCTCCCCGGCCCGCGGCCCGGAAAGCATCTGGCCTGTAGCGGGCTCGGGTCCCCTTTCACCGCCCCTGTCCTTCAGTCATGCAGTCATGCAGAACCTCGACGAGAGGAACGAGCGAAATGTGCGGACTTACCGGCTGGGTGAGCTACTCGCGCGACCTGACTCAGCAGGCGGAACCGGTGCCGGCCATGACCGAGACGATGGCATGCCGTGGTCCGGACGCCCGGGGAATCTGGACGTCGCCCCGCGCCGTGCTCGGCCACCGCCGGCTGGCGGTCATCGACCTCGAGGGCGGCAAGCAGCCGATGCCCGTCACGGAGCGGGAGGAGGGCCTTCCGGTCATCACGTACACCGGTGAGGTGTACAACTACCGGGAGCTGAAGGAGGAACTCACCGGTCTGGGCCATGAGTTCCGCACGACCAGCGACACCGAGGTCGTCCTGCACGCCTACCTGGAGTGGGGCGAGGAGTTCGCGGAGCGGCTCAACGGTATGTACGCGTTCGCGATCTGGGACCCGCGCACGGAGGAACTGCTCCTGGTCCGTGACCGCATGGGCGTGAAGCCGCTCTTCTACTACCCCACTCCCGACGGCGTGCTCTTCGGCTCCGAGCCCAAGGCCATCCTCGCCCACCCCGAGGCCGAGGCCGTGGTGGACGCCGAGGGGCTGGCGGAGATCTTCGCGATCCTCAAAACCCCGGGCCATGCCGTCTTCCGCGGGATGCACGAGGTCGTTCCGGCCACCGTCGTCCGCTTCAACCGGCAGGGCCACAGCGTTCGTGAGTACTGGAAACTCGAGGCGCGTCCGCACACCGATGACCTCGACACCACGGTCTCCCGCATCCGTGAGCTGCTCGATGACATCGTGGAGCGCCAGCTGTTCGCCGACGTCAAGGTCGGCACGCTGCTCTCCGGCGGTCTGGACTCCAGCGTGGTCACCGCGCTCGCCGCGAAGATCCTCCGGAAGCACGGCGTGCAGAACCCCATCGACGCCTTCTCCATCGACTTCAAGGGCCACAAGGAGCGCTTCCAGGCGGACACCCTGTGGGGCGACCCGGACATTCCGTTCGCGATCGAGGTGGCCGATCACATCGGCGCGGACCATGTGAACCACGTCATCGTCGAGTTGCGGAACGGGGACATCCTCGAATCCGCGGTGCGCGACCACGTCCTGCGGGCCCAGGACCTGCCGGTCTCGACCGGCGATATGGAGCACTCGCTGTATCTGCTGTGCAAGGCGCTGAAGGAGCGGGTGACGGTCGCGCTCTCGGGCGAGGCCTCGGACGAGATCTTCGCCGGCTACACCTGGTTCCACGACCCGGAGGCCGTGGCGGGCGACACCTTCCCTTGGCACCACCCGTGGTCGAAGCTCGGCGGGATGGACACGCTCAAGGAGATCGGTCTCTGGGACCGGCTGGGGCTCACCGAGTACATCGAGAAGCGGTACGTCGACGCGCTGGGTGAAGTCCCGCGCCTGGAGGGCGAAACCGGCCACGAGGCGCGGATGCGCGAGATCAGTTACCTCAACATCAGCCGCTGGGAGAACTTCCTGCTGGACCGCAAGGACCGGCTCAGCATGGCGGCCGGACTCGAGGTGCGCGTGCCGTTCACCGACCACCGGCTGGTGGAGTACGTCTTCAACACCCCGTGGGCGATGAAGAGTTTCGACGGCCGCGAGAAGAGCCTGCTGCGCGCCGCTACGGCGGACCTGCTCCCGGAGTCGGTGCTGCAGCGCAAGAAGGCGTCCTATCCGTCCACACAGGACGAGGTCTACGTACGGGCCCTGCGGGAGAAGGTGCAGGACCTGCTGGCCGACGGCGCGCCAGTGCAGCAGATCGTGCCCAGGGAGGCCATCCAGAAGCTGCTGGACAAGCCGTTGGAGTCCTACCGCGTGCGGGCCGGCCTGTGGGGCGTACGAGCCGTCATGGAGCGGCTGGTCGAGTTCAACGCCTGGGTCAGCGAGTACGGCGTACGCGTGGAGTTGTGACCGCTGCGGAAGGCGAGCTGCGGAAGGCGATGCGGGGCGGGCCGCTCTCGGCCCGCCCCGCGCTCTGCACCTTCAGGTCCGCTCTGATCAGCCGTCCAGGGTCGGGTAGTCGGTGTAGCCGCGGTGGTCGCCGCCGTAGAAGGTGGCCGGGTCGGGCGCGTTGTACGGGCCGCCGGCCTTGATGCGCGCGGGCAGGTCGGGGTTGGCGAGCCAGAGCGAAGCGAAGCTGACCGCGTCGGCGAGTCCCTCGTCCAGCACCGCGGAGGCGGACTCGGGGGTCACCGAGGTCTCCTCCGGGGTCGCGTGCGGGTTCAGGATCAGCGTGCCCGGCCACTCCGCCCGGACCAGCTTGGTGATCTCCCGGCTGCCGAACTCCATCACGTGCACGTAGGCCAGACCGTAGGGCGCCAGCGCACGGATCAGGGCGATGTAGAGCTCCTTGGAGTCGCTCTCGCTGATCCCGTTGGCCGTGTGGGCGGGCGAGATGCGGATGCCGACCCGCTCCGGGCCGATCGCGTCCGTGACGGCCCTGGCGACCTCGACGGCGAACCGGATCCGGTTCTCGATGGAGCCGCCGTAGGCGTCGGAGCGCTGGTTGGTGTTGTCGGAGAGGAACTGGTGGATGAGGTAGCCGTTGGCGCCGTGCAGTTCGACCCCGTCGAATCCGGCCTCCATCGCGCTCTTCGCGGAGGCGACGAAGTCCTCGACGGTCTGCGCGATGTCCTCGAGTGTCAGGGCGCGGGGGGTGGGGTGGTCCAGCATCCCGTCGGGGGTGAAGATCTGCTCGCCCGAGGCGATCGCCGAAGGAGCCACCGGCAGCGCGGCGTCCGGATAGAGGCTGGGGTGACCGATCCGGCCGGAGTGCATCAGCTGGACGAAGATCCGGCCGCCGTCGTCGTGGACGGCATCGGTCACACGGCGCCAGGCGGCGACGTGCGCGGGCGCGTGGAGGCCGGGGGTGTCGATGTAGCCCTGGCCGATCACGCTGGGCTGGGTGCCTTCCGTGATGATCAGGCCGGCGGCGGCGCGCTGCGCGTAGTACTCGGGCGCCAGATCGCCCTGCACCCCTTCCGGGGCCCGGGACCGGGTCATCGGGGACATGACGATGCGGTTGGGCAGCTTCAGTCTGCCGAGGGTCAGCGGCTCGAAGAGGTTTTCCATGGTGCCCTCCGTGGGTGAATTGACTGGTCATGACGCTAGGAGCGGAGCGGCACCGGTCGAATCGGTAAGGTTTCTGCTCAGGGGTACGTAGTTTCTGGCCGCGTGCTTACTGGGGCGGCCACTGAGAAGCGGAAGGTCGTGGCTCGTGCTGTTTGGCAGGTCCACCGAGCAGGCACAGCTCGAAGGGCTGGTCACCGCGGCGCGAGGCGGCCGCAGCGGCGCCTTGGTGCTGCGCGGTGAGGCGGGGATCGGCAAGACGGCCCTGCTGGACTGGGTGGAGCGTTCGGCGTCCGGGCCGGGTCTGCGCGTGATGCGGGTGACGGGCATCGAGCCGGAGGCGGACCTCGCGTTCGGCGGCCTGGTCCAGTTGCTGTGGCCGGTGCAGCACCGCCTGGGCGCACTGCCCGTTCCGCAGGCCGACGCCTTGCGGGCCGTGCTGGGTTCGGGCCTGACGCGAGGACAGGACCGGTTCCTCACCGGCCTGGCCGTGCTCACCCTGCTCGCGGACCTGGCCGAGGAAGGCCCGGTGCTGTGCCTGATCGACGATGCCCAGTGGCTCGACCAGGCCAGCGCGGAGGCGCTGCTGTTCGCGGCCCGGCGGCTCGCCGCGGAGCGTGTGGCGATGCTGTTCGCGACGCGGGAGGAGGGGTTCCCCGCTCCCGGACTCACCGAACTCCGGCCGTCCCGGCTGGATCGCGGGGACGCCACGCGCCTGCTCGCGGGCAGCGGACTGGCACCGGTCCTGCGCGATCAGGTCATCGCCGAATCCGCCGGGAATCCACTTGCGTTGATCGAGTTCGCGGCCGCGCAGCGGGATCATCCCAGCGGGTCCATGCCGCTGCCGGTGGCCGACAGGGTGCTGTCGTCGTTCCGTGCCCAGATCGGCCGGCTTCCCGAGCGGACGCGACTGACGATGCTGATCGCGGCGGCCGAAGGGCGGGGCAACCTTCCGCTGCTGCTGGGGGCGGCACAGTCGTTAGGCGTCGGCCTGGATGATCTCGAGGACGCCGAACGGGCCGGGCTGATCCAGGTGACGGAGAGCACCGTGACCTTCCGGCATCCGCTGATCGGGACCGCCGCCTACCAGGGGGCGGTCCTGGCCCGGCGGGTAGCCGTCCACCGGGCGCTGGCCGAGGCGGCCGACGACCCCGACTGCCGGGCACGGCACCTCCCTGCGGCGACGACGGAACCGGACGAATGCGTCGCGGCCGAACTGGTGGCGGCGGCCGAGCGGGCCAGGGGCCGCACCGCGTACGCCGCCGCGGCACACCTGTATCAGCACGCCGCTCGGCTCGCCCCCGCCCGGCAGGACCAGGCGCGCTGGCTGGGTGAGGCGGGCGCGGTGGCCCTTGCAGCGGGTCAGACCGCCCAGGCCGCGGATCTGGTGGAACAGGCCGAGTGCCTTGTCGACGAACCCAAGACGCAGGCCGAACTCGCCCCGGTCCGGGCGGCCGTGGTGTTCGAGCTGGGCGAGCAGGGTCAGGCCGCCCGCCTGCTGATCGACCGCGCTGCCCGGACCGGCCCCGAGCAGGCCGCGGCCATGCTCCGCACCAGCGTGACCTACGCATGGCTCTCCGGCGACCCGGCCCTGGTGCGCGCCGCCGCCCAGCGGCTGGAGACCATGGGGCACCCCGACGTGATGGCGGAGGGCCTGGCGCACCTGGTCGACGACGACTACGCCCGTGGCCTGCCGCGCCTGGCGGAGTTTCTCGCGCAGGCGCGCGGCGGCACCACGATCGCTGAGGAAAGTGGCGCGCGGATGCGGGCCATCTACAGCGGCCTGATCCTCGGAGATGACACCGCGACTCTGGAGCTGGCAGCCAGTGAAGCGGAGCGCTGCCGCAAGCAGGGGCTGATCGGCGCGCTGCCGCAGGTGCTGCAGGCCCTGGCGCAGACTCAGGAGCGGGCCGGGCTGCACCGGGACGCCGAGGCCGCGGTCGCCGAGGCGATGGACATTGCCCGGGACACCGGCATGCGCCGGCGCCTCGCCTGGCTGGGTGGCGTAACGGCACGGATCGCCGCGATCGAGGGCGACGAGGACCGGTGCCGCCGCCTGGCAGAGGAAGCGCCGGCTGCGGGCAGGGCGGCGAGCGACTGCGCACTGGGCCTGCTCGAGCTGGGACTCGGAGGCCACGAAGCGGCGTTGCGCCGGCTGGAGGCCGCCCGGCCCGGCACCGAAGGTCATGCGGCGATGCTCATGGCCGCTGTCGGCGACCAGATCGAGGCCGCGGTCCGGCTGGGACAGCCGGGACGCGCCGAGCGGCCGCTGCACCGGCTGGAAGCGTGGGCGCACGCGGGGGAGCAGCCGTGGGCCCGGGCGGTCGCCGCGCGGTGCCGGGCGCTGCTGAGCGGTGAGGAGGAGCACTACGCGCAGGCGCTCCGGCTGCACCAGTCAGGCGGCAGGCCGTTCGAGCGGGCCCGTACGGAACTGCTCTACGGCGAGTGGCTGCGCCGGGGCCGCCGCCGGAGCGACGCCAGGATGCCGTTGCGGTCGGCGCTGGAGGTCTTCGAACGGCTGCGGGCCAAGCCGTGGGCCGAGCGGACCCGGGCCGAACTGCGGGCGACCGGCGAATCCGGCGCGACGATGGGGCAGGCGACCGCGGCGAACCTGATCGACCGTCTGACCCCGCAGGAGCTGCAGGTGGTGCGGCTGGCGGCCGAGGGCAGCAGCAGCCGCGAGATCGCCGCTCAGCTGTTCCTCAGCCCGCGGACGGTCGAGCACCACCTGTACAAGGCCTACCCCAAGCTCGGCATCGGATCGCGCCGGGAACTCGCCCGCCTCAACCTCACCTGACGTGGAGAGGCACGTTTTCCGTCAGATCGCGGCAAGGGCGAGGCCGGCGATGCGGTGCGCCGCCTCGGAGCCATAGGCGGCCCGAATACCGGCGACCAGGGCGTCGGTGGCGACCCGGTAGCCCTGCGGTCCCGCGGCCCCCGTCGCGGCGGCGGCCAGCGCGCAGCCGAGCTGAGCCGCCGCCTCCGGGGGCAGCTGCCGACCGACCCCGGCCAGGAAGCCCGCACGGAAGGCGTCGCCCGCTCCGGTGGCGTCCGCTGCGGTGCGGTCCGCCGTCCGGTGCGGCGTCGCCGCCCGGACATGGCAGGGGCGCCGGCCTGACCGGTCGATGCGGACGCCCGCGGGTCCGAGGGTGATCCAGGCACCCACGCGGCCGAGCACGTCGGCGTGCCGCCAGCCGGTGTGTTCCAGCAGCAGCGCGGCCTCGTACTCGTCGGTGAACAGCCAGCGGGCGCCCGCCACCAGATCCCGGACCTGTGTGCCGTCCAGCCGGGCGGGCTGCCCGTACGGATCGGCCGCGAACGCGATGCCCAGGTCACGGCATGCGGCGGTGTGCCGCAGCATCGCTTCGGGGTCGCCCGGAGCAATGAGCACCAGATCCAGCCCGCCGCAGTGCTCGGCCACCCGCTCGATGCCGATGTCCCGGGCCTCCGGCATCGCACCCGCGTAGAACGTGGCGATCCGGCCCTTCTCCTTGTCGGTCAGGCACATGAGCCGCGCGGTGGGCCGGTGCCGGCTGATGTGCACGTGATCGGTGTTCACCCCGTGCTTCTTCAGCCACAGCTCGTACTCGGCGAAGTCACGGCCCGCCGCACCGACCAGCACCGGGGCCAGCCCGAGCTGTCCCAGGCCAAAGGCGATGTTCGCGCCGGCTCCGCCCCGCCGCACGTCCAGGTCGTCGACGAGGAAGGACAGCGAGACATGGCCGAGTTCGCCGGCGATCAGCTGATCGGTGAACTTTCCGGGGAAGGCCATCACATGGTCAGTGGCTATCGAGCCCGACACGGCCAGGCGCACGTCAGCTGCCCGGGGCCGTGCTCACCGTGTTCGCGGTTCCGGCTTTGACGAGCTCGAGGAGCCGGAACTCGACGGTGCGGTCCTCGAAGGTGCGGGAAGCGCTGTTGATTTCCTTGATGCGCAGGCCCTCTTCCTCGGCGAAACCATCAATGAGCGCGCGGTTTCCGCGGCTGTTGAAACCGAGGAACAGCCGGCCGCCCTCGGTCAGGCGCCCCGGCCCTTCACGGAAATAGGTGCGGTGGGAGGCATAGCCGCGGTCGAGAATGGACCACTCGATGTCGCGGGTGTAGGTGAAGTCCTCCGGCGCCTCGACCGCGTTGGAATTCCAGAAGATCACGTCGAAGCGGTCCTCCGGGCTCAGTGCCGAGAACATGTCGCTCTCCATGGCGCGTACGCGGTTGGCGACGCCGTGACGGGCGGCGTTGCGCCGGGTGTTCTCCACGGCCGCCGTGCTGATGTCGAGCGCGGTGACCCTCCGGCAGCCGTTCAGTGCGCCGTAAACCGCGGTCACGCCGGCGCCGCAGCCCATTTCCAGCAGAGAGCTGCCCTCGGGGTAGGGAAGCCAGCTGGAATACGCCTCGGTGGACGGCGAGTGGAAGGGCGCGAAAACGCCGGGGTGCAGATCCCAACGCAGGCCCAGGAGTTCGAACTCCATGGGCTGTTCCGTGGTGTCCTCGTGTTTGGCCGTCTCAGAAAACCCGACGTCGAGGTTGTTCGAGTGCGTCGTTCGCTGCGCCATGATTCTCCCTCGCTCGGCTGGTCCGGCCAGCCTTGCGCCTCGGCGCCGCGGGGGTCACCCGCCCCGGCTGTTATGTGTCATGTCCCGCCGGCTACTCGGCGGCGAGTTCCCGGGCGAAGTGCAGTGCGGCGATCGACATGCGCCGGGCGTGGTAGAAGCGGTGGGCCCCGTGGTTGGTCACCCCGGAGTCGAGTTCGATGCGTACGCAGCCGGCGCGGCGGGCCCGTTCCTCCAGCTCCTCCATGAGCCGCGCACCGACCCCCGCTGAGCGCACCTCAGGAGCGGTGACCAGATCGTCGACGAACAGCAACCGGCCCCGGCTCGTCGCCAGCACGCGGTGCGCGGCCACCCCCACGCACCGGCTGTCCTCGTCGTAGGCGGCGGTGAACACCAGGCCCTGCCCGTGCGCCTCCGCCGCGAACTGTGCGAAGCCCTCCGCGGTGAGCGCGGGCCGCAGTGTACGGATGAGCTTCCCGATGTCGGCGGCACGACCGGCGTGGTCCGGCGGGACATCAACAATGACCAACTCCATGGCCGGCATCCTAGGATGACTGCGCCACGCGCCCGCGGCCCACCACCCGTACCCGGAAGGGGACTTGACACATCCGGCCCGGAGTTCGGGCCGCCGGCGGATGAGGCCGGGCGGCGCTGCCAGAATCCGTGACCATGGTGCCTGCTGCTTACATCGAACAGCTCGGCTCACCGGAGGTCATCCGCTACGGCGAGCTGGCGGCCCCGCGGCCCGGACCGACCGACGTGCTGGTGGACGTCACTGCCGCCTCCGTCAACCATGTGGACACCTTTGTGCGGTCGGGCGCCTGGCGCACCCCGCTCACGTTCCCGTTCGTGATCGGCCGGGATCTGGTAGGCACCGTCGCCGCCTCAGGGCCGGGCGCCCACGGCTTCGCTGCCGGCGATCCCGTGTGGTGCAACAGCCTCGGCCATGACGGCCGTCAGGGTGCCGCGGCGGGGCAGGCGGTCGTGCCGGCCGACCGGTTGTACCGTCTGCCCGGAGGGGTGGATCCCCATGACGCGGTCGCGGTGGCGCACCCGGCCGCGACCGCGTACCTCGGCCTTTTCACGCACGGGCGGCTTCGGCCGGGCGAGACCGTGGTCGTCGCGGGTGCCGCCGGCAACGTCGGCAGCGCGCTCGTCGTGATGGCGGTTCAGGCCGGCGCCCGTGTGATCGCCCTCGCCGGCGCGCGTGATGCGGCCTCCTGCCGAACGCTGGGGGCGGCGGAAGTCTTCGACTACCGCGAGCCCGACGTGTCTCAGCGCATCCGTGATGCATGCCCGCGAGGGGTCGATGTCTACGTCGACACCTCCGGGGAGAACGACCTGGGCACCGCGGTCGACCTGCTCGCGGCCCGGGGCCGGATCGTCCTGCTCGCCGGGATGCGGACCAGGCCGGTCCTGCCGGTCGGGCCGCTGTACCTCAAGGACCGCTCGGTCCTCGGCTTCGCCATCTCGAACGCCACCGCCGACGAACTCGCCACGGCGGCGGCCACCATCAACCGCCTGCTCGCCGACGGGCGGCTCCGCCCGCGTGCCGTCGAAACACTGCCGCTGAGTTCCGCCGCCGAAGCGCACCGCCGCCTGGAAGAGGGAAAGGTGCACGGGAAACTCGTACTTCGCACGACCTGACAGACAACAGAGCGTTCCGTTGACCGGCTCCGGCGGGCCCCTGGCAATATCTTGGCCGTGGCAGAATCAATCATCGATCAAACTCCGCTGTTCGATCTCCGAGCCGAATTGAAGATTTCCGCTGCACCGGACCAGGTCTATGCCTTGGTCAGCGATATGCCCCGCACGCCGGAATGGAGCAGGGAAATCATCGAGGGCCAATGGGTGTCAGGTACCCCGGCCCAGGTGGGCGCGATCTTCCGCGGCCACAACTACCGCGAAGACGACGTCGTCGAGTGGGCTCCGGTGCCGCGTGGCGGCTGGTACACCGAGGCCAAGGTGGTCGCCGCGGACCCCGGCCGCACCTTCCGCTGGAGGCTCCTCACCCACACCCGGGACTGGCAGGACAGCAACTGGGGCTACGACATGGAGCCGGCGCCGGGCGGCAGTCTCGTGACCCACCATTTCAAGATGACCGCGGCCACCGACGGTGTGCTCAGGATTGTCGCATCGCTGGACGAAGCGGGGCGTGAAAGGTTCGTCGCCGACTGGCGGGTCAAGCTCCAGGACGACATGGAAGAGACGCTGCGGCGCATCAAGAAGATCGTCGAAAACCAGTGACGCAACGGCTGAAATTCCCCCGGCACGGCTGAGTTCCCCCCCGCACGGCTGAATTCCCGTAGCCATGGAATGAGAGGGCAGCACATGCTTCTGCAGCGCATAGCAAACAAGGGCATTCAGCTGGGAACGCTCTTCGACCGGGCGGCGGCCAGGCACCCCGCGAGTCCCGTGATCCTCGATCACGAACTCGACATCGCGCCGAAGCTCGGACGCCGCGTCACGCTGACGGAAGTGGCCGACCTGGTCGACGACTTCGCCTCCCGCCTGTGGGCCGCCAAGGTCCGTCCGGGGCAGCGCGTCGTCGTCTTCAAGACCAACGGTTTCGACATCTCGCTCCTCGCCTGCTCCGTGGCCCGGATCGGCGCCGTCCCCGTACTGCTGTCGCCGAAACTGGACGGCGCCACCGTCGCCGAGTTGCTGCGCCGGGTGGACCAGCCCTACCTGCTGACCGATCAGGACAAGCTCGAACAGGAGCTGCCGCCCGAGGTCTTCGGCCTCTCGGAGCGCGTACTGCTCACCTCGGGCAGCTTCCAGGACGCCACCGAGCTCGCATCGCTCGCGGGCGTCAGGCGTGTCGACCCCATCGTCATGTCCCCGGATCACCCGACGCTGATCACGCACACCTCCGGGACCACCGGCACACCGAAGCTGGCCGTGCACACCGGGCGTACCTTCGAGGCGCGCTACCGCCCGCAGGGAACCGTGATGGCCCTGAAGGTCAGGCGCAGCGAGCCGGTGGCGATGCACATCTCGTTCGTGCACTCGCGGATGTTCACCATCATGCCGATCTCGGTGCTCCAGGGGCACCCGCTCATCGTCCTCCGGGACGACGACCCGGGCAGCGTCGGCGATGTCTTCACGCACGTCTCCCCCGGCTTCATCGAAGCCCACCCCAACACGTTCATGCACTGGGAGGTCCTGGCGGACGACCCGCGCAGGCCGCTGGCGAACGTGAAGTTCTTCAGCAGCACCTTCGACGCCCTCCACCCGCGGACCGTGCACCGCATGCTGGGCGCGACCAAGCGGAAGTTCCCGCTGTTCTTCCAGCTGTACGGGCAGAGCGAGGTGGGCCCGATCGCCGGGCGCGCGTACAGCAAGAAGCGGGGCACGGAGGCGGACGGCCGGTGTGTCGGCTCTCCCTTCCCCGGCATGACGGGCGTACGTGTGGTGAGCCGCGACGGCAATCCGCCCACCAAGTCGTCACCGGGATACATCGAGGTCCGCAGCGACGGACGGATCGTCACGTATCTCGGCGAGCACGCGCGCTGGGAGAAGCAGGTCAACGACGGCTGGTGGCGCATGGGCGACCTGGGCTACCGCACGAAATGGGGCTGTCTGCACCTGCTGGACCGCGAGGTCGACGAGATCCCCGGGATCGACAGCACCCTGGAGATCGAGGACACGCTGTTCGCCCGCCTGCCGGAACTCGTCGAGGTCATCATCATCCCGGACGAGAACGGCACGCCCCTCCCGGTGGTCTGCACCCGGGACGACAAGCCCCTGGACCTGACGGCCTGGAGGTCCGCGGCGGCGGGTCTGCCCGCGATGGCCGAGCCCGTCCAGTGGAAGCTGGACGACCTGCCGCAGACCGCGACGACGAAGATCAAGCGGCTGGAGCTGGCCCGGCTGCTGGGGGCGGGAAACCGGGGCCGGTGATGAGCAGTCACGCCGAGGTCTGCATCGTCGGCGCCGGCCCCCGCGGCCTTTCGGTGCTGGAACGGCTGTGTGCCAACGAGCGGAGAACGCCGTCGCGTTCCACCGTGACCGTGCATGTCGTCGACCCGTTCGCCCCCGGAGCCGGAAGTGTCTGGCGCACCGAGCAGTCCCGCCACCTCCTGATGAACACCGTGGCATCGCAGATCACCATCTACACCGACAGCAGCGTGCGGATCGAGGGTCCCGTCGAGCCAGGAACGAGCCTGTACGAATGGGCCAAGGGCCTCGGCCTGCTGGGCGGGCAGGGCGACTACGACGACGCGACCCTGGCCGAGGCCGAGAACCTGGGGCCCGACTCCTACCCCACCCGGGCCCTGTACGGCCGCTATCTGAAGGACTGCTTCCAGTGGGTCGTCGCGGGCGCCCCCGAGCATGTCACCATCCATGAGCACCGGTCGCGAGCCGTCGCCATGGCCGACACGCACGGAGTCCCCGGCGGCCCGCAGGGCATCCGGCTCGAGGACGGCACCCGGCTCAACCAGCTGGACGCCATCGTGCTGGCCCAAGGACACGTACCCGCCCGGCTGACGCCTCAGGAGGCGCGGACGGCGAGCCTGGCCCGCATCCACTACCTCACCTACATCACCCCGGCCAACCCCGCGGACGTGGACCTGAGCGGGATCCGGCCCGGCGAGCCCGTGCTGCTGCGCGGCCTGGGCCTGAACTTCGTCGATTACCTGGCACTGTTCAGCGTGGGACGCGGCGGATCCTTCGTCCGCGACCAGGACCGGCTCGTCTACCGGCCCTCGGGGCAGGAGCCGCGGCTGTACGCGTTCTCGCGCCGCGGCGTCCCGTACCACGCCCGTGGCGAGAACGAGAAGGGCCCCTCCGGCAGGTACGTCCCCCGGCTGCTCACTCCGGGGACCATCGCCCGGCTGCGCCGTCGTGCCGAGGAAGGCGAGCGGGTCCACTTCGGCACGGATCTGTGGCCGCTCATCGCTCGCGAAGTGGAGAGCGTCTACTACGGCACGCTGCTGGATTCCCGGGGCCGCGGCGCCGAGCGGGAAGCCTTCGTCGAGGAGTACCTGTCCAATGAGCGGGAGCCGGACCACGCCCGGCTGCTGGACAGGTACGGCATCCAGGCCGCGGACCGGTGGGACTGGGAGCGGCTCGCCCGGCCCTACGCAGGGCGCGAGTTCACCAGCCGGGAGGACTTTCGTTCCTGGCTGCTGGAGCACCTGGCCCGCGACATCCGCGAGGCGAGGGCGGGCAATGTCAGCGGGCCCCTCAAGGCGGCCGTGGACGTGCTGCGCGATCTGCGCAACGAGGTCCGGCTCGCCGTGGACCACGCCGGGCTGGAGGGCAATTCGCACCGGGACGATCTGGAGGGCTGGTACACCCCGCTCAACGCCTTCCTCTCCACCGGCCCGCCCGTCTCGCGCGCCGAAGAGACGGTCGCGCTCATCGAGGCCGGAATCCTGGGGATCATCGGGCCGCAGACCCAGGTGCGGTTCGACACCTTCGCCCCGGGCTTCGTCGCCGAGTCCCTGGTCGTGCCCGGCCCCCCGGTACGGGCGACCGCCCTGATCGAGGCGCGGCTGCCCGAGCCCGACCTGCGCCGCACCGCCGACCCGTTGCTGCGTCACCTGCTGGACACGGACCAGTGCCGCCCGTACCGCATTACCGGTTCGTGCGGCACCGCCTACGAGACCGGTGGGCTCGACGTCACCGAGCGGCCCTCCCAGGTCCTCGACCGGCGGGGACGTGTCCATCCCCGCCGGTTCGCCTACGGCGTCCCCACCCGAGTCCGCTCACTGGGTGACCGCGGCAAGCATCCGCCCGGGAGCGGACTCGGTCATCCTCGGCGATTCCGACGCGATCGCCCGTGCCGTCCTGGCTCTGCCACCCGTCGCCAACGTGCCGTCGGAGGCGGGGCCGTCCGCGGCCGAAACCGATCTGACGACGGTGATCGTGTGACCGGGCAGCCGGAGGAGCCGGTCGCCCGGACTGACGCCGGCCTGCTCTCACCCGTACGGGCCGGCACCCCCGTCGAGGCGGCCCCGGAGCTGAAGGACCGCCTTGGCACGGAGGAACTGGCCGTCCTGGGCGACCCGTCCGGCTGCACCGGCGCCGCCGGTCCGCTGGCGGACCGCCGGCCGCGACCCTCACCCCATGGTGAAAGCCGAGGAGAGACTTGACGACCGTACGGAGCAACTCCGGCCGGCGGATCCAGGACTGGGACCCGGAGGACGAGACGTTCTGGGAGCGCGGTGGCAAGCACATCGCGCGGCGCAATCTGGTCCTGTCGGTCTTCTCGGAGCACATCGGGTTCTCGGTCTGGAGCATCTGGTCGGTCCTGGTGCTGTACCTGTCCCCGGAGATCGGCCTCGGCTTCGGCCCCGGCGAGAAGTTCCTGCTGGTCGTCACTCCGACCCTGGTGGGTGCGGCACTGCGGCTGCCCTACAGCTATGCGGTCACCCGCTTCGGCGGCCGCAACTGGACCGTGTTCAGCTCCGTCATCCTGCTCGTTCCCACGCTGCTGGCCCTGTACTTCGTCCAGCGACCGGGCACCCCGCTGTGGGTGTTCATGGCCATCGGTGCCACGGCCGGAGTCGGCGGCGGCACCTTCGCCTCGTCGATGACGAACATCGCCGGCTTCTTCCCGCAACGGCATCAGGGCTGGGCACTGGGGCTCAATGCCGGGGGCGGCAACCTCGGGGTCGCGGTGGTCCAGCTCGTCGGCCTGCTGGTGATCGCCACGGCGGGCAGCACCCACCCCTCGTACGTCGCGGCGGTCTACCTTCCGCTGATCGTGCTGGCCTCGCTGCTGGCCGCGCTGGGGATGGACAACATCGAGGCGAACCGTGCCGAGCCGGGGATCCTGCGCCAGGCGGCGGCGAACCGCCACACCTGGTGGATATCTCTGCTGTACGTCGGGACGTTCGGCTCGTTCATCGGCTACGGCTTCGCTTTCGGCCTCGTGCTGCAGCACCAGTTCGGCTCCACCCCGCTGGAGGCGGCCGGTTACACGTTCCTCGGACCGCTCCTCGGCTCGCTGTCCCGTCCGGCGGGCGGCTGGATGGCCGACCGCTGGGGCGGCGCACGCGTCACGTTCTGGAACTTCCTCGCCATGGCCGCAGGGGCGGGCGTGCTGCTCGTGGCCTCGTCCCGGAACTCCTTCCCGCTGTTCGTCGCAGGGTTCACCGTCTTGTTCGTCCTCAGCGGCATCGGCAACGGCTCCACGTACAAGATGATCCCGGCGGTCCTCGCCGGGGAGGCGGAGGCCGCGGTCACCGCGGGGCATGACGCCACGAGCGCCTTCGCGCGCGCACGGCGGCTGTCCGGCGCGGTGATCGGCATCGCCGGAGCGGTCGGTGCACTCGGCGGTGTGGCGGTCAACCTGGCCTTCCGCGCCGCCTACGGGGGCGCCGGGGGGACCGGGGAGCCCGCGTTCGTCGGGTTCCTCGGGTTCTACGCACTGTGCGTGGCGGCCACCCGGATCGTCTACCTTCGGCGCGAGCGGCCGCGTGCCGGTGCGGCGGGGGGCGCTCGCCGGACAGCGCAGGCGGGCAGGACGACGGAGGCAACGCGTGTCTGAACCGCGGACGGTGGCGACCCACTGCCCGTACTGCGCCCTGCAGTGCGGCACCCGGCTGAGCCGTGAGGCCGCACAAGGTGTGGTGGTGCGCCCCTCCGACTTCCCCGTCAACCGGGGCAGGTTGTGCCAGAAGGGCTGGACGGCGCCCGCGCTGCTGGACGTCCCCGACCGCCTTCGCCACCCGCTGGTGCGCGGCGAAGACGGGGAGCTCACGCCGGTCGGCTGGGACACCGCCCTCGACGCCGTCGCCTCCGCCCTGCTCCGTATCCGGGCCCGGCACGGCCCGGACGCCGCGGCCGTGTTCGGCGGGGGCGGCCTGACCAATGAAAAGGCCTATCTGCTGGGCAAGTTCGCCCGCCTGGCCCTGGGTACCAGCCAGATCGACTACAACGGCCGGTTCTGTATGTCCTCGGCCGCGGCGGCCGGGAACGCCGCGTTCGGCCTCGACCGCGGGCTTCCCTTCCCCGTCACCGACCTCGGACGAGCCGATGCGGTCATGCTGGTGGGCGCGAATCCGGCCGAGACGATGCCCCCGCTGATGCAGCACTTCGACCGGGCGGACCTGATCGTCGTCGACCCCCGGCGCACCGTGACCGCCGAGCGCGCCGCGCTCCACCTGCAGCCCGCGCCGGGCACGGACCTCGCGCTGGCGCTGGGCCTGCTGCACATCGCGTTCGTCGACGGCTGGTGGGCGGAGGACTACGTACGCGACCGCACCACCGGGTTCGAGGCGGCGTGGCGGCGGGCGGCGACCTGGTGGCCCGAGCGGGTCGAGCGCGTCACGGGCGTACCGGTGTCCGCGCAGCGCACCGCAGTGCGGATGCTCGCCGAGGCCGGGCGGGCCTATGTGCTGACCGGCCGCGGTGCCGAGCAGCACAGCAAGGGCACCGACACGGTCTCCGGCTTCATCAACCTTGCGCTGGCGCTCGGGATGCCGGGCCGCGAGGGCAGCGGCTACGGGTGCCTGACCGGGCAGGGGAACGGCCAGGGCGGCCGCGAGCACGGGCAGAAGGCGGACCAGCTCCCCGGCTACCGGTTGATCACCGACCCCGCGGCGCGTGCTCATGTCGCCGGGGTCTGGGGCGTACCGCCCGGTGCCCTGCCCGGCGCGGGCCGCAGCGCCTACGAGTTGCTCGACGCGCTCGGCACGGAGAAGGGCCCGCGGGCGCTGCTGGTGTTCGGCTCGAATCCGGCCGTCTCCGCACCGCATGCCCGCCATGTCACCGACCGCATGGCCACGTTGGACCTGCTGGTGGTAGCCGACTTCGTGCCGTCGGAGACGGCTCGGATGGCCGACGTCGTGCTGCCGGTGTCCCAGTGGGCCGAAGAGGAAGGCACGATGACCAACCTCGACGGCCGGGTGCTGCGCCGCCGGCGGCTGCTGTCCCCGCCGTCCGGCGTGCGCAGCGACCTGGAAGTCCTGCACGGCCTGGCCATACGGCTCGGGGAGCCGCCCCATCGCTACCCCACCGCACCGCGCGAGGTCTTCGACGAGCTGCGCCGCGCCTCCCGCGGCGGCAAGGCGGACTATTCCGGCATCAGTTACGAGCGGCTGGACGCCGGGGAGACACTGCACTGGCCGTGCCCGGACCTGCCGGGCGCGGACCTGCCGGACGCGGACCGGCCGGCCACGGACCTGCCGGGCGTGGCTGAGCCGCACTCCGGTACGCCCCGGCTGTTTCTCGACAGCTTCGCGCACCCTGACGGGCGCGCGCGGTTCGCCGAGGTCGACCACCGCGACGCGGCCGAGACCACCCGGCCCGACTACCCCCTGTACGCCACCACCGGCCGGGTACTCGCCCACTACCAGTCCGGTGCGCAGACCCGCAGGGTCGCCGAACTCAACGAGACCGCACCGGAGGCATTCGTCGAGGTGCACCCCGACACCGCCGGCCACGCCGGACTCCGCGACGGCGCGCTCGCCCTGGTCAGCTCCGCGCGAGGGAGCACAGTGGCCCGCGTACGGCTGGTCGGGACCATGCTCCCGGACACGGTCTTCCTCCCGTTCCACTTTCCGGGCACCGGCCGGGCGAACCTCATCACCCATGCGGCTCTCGACCCGCGCAGCGGAATGCCGGAGTTCAAGGTCTGCGCGGTGCGGATCGAACCCTGCACCGTCCCGGCCACGGACGTGCGCGGATGACCCGGGTCGTCGTCATGGGCAACGGACCGGCCGGACACCGGTTCGTGGACCGGCTGCGCCACCACGGCCACCGGGGAACGGTCACCGTACTCGGGGCGGAACCGTGTGCCGCCTACAACCGGGCCCTGCTGACCTCGGTTCTCGGCCGTACGCTGAGTCCCGCAGACGTGACGCTGCCCGCCCTTCCGGCCGGCCCGCGGGTGCGGACCGGAGTCCGCGCGACGCGGATCGACCGGACGCGGCGCCTGGTGCACTGCGACGACCGTGGGGTGCACCCGTACGACGTCCTCGTCATCGCCACCGGAGCGCGTCCGCGCACTCCCTTGGTGCCCGGCCTGCGGGGCCCCGACGGACACCTGGCCGCCGGAGTGCGGGCCGTTCGGACCCTGACCGACTGCGAGCGGACCGCTGAAGCCCGCGTGACCGTGCTGGGCGGCGGAGTTCTCGGGGTGGAGACGGCGCTCGCCCTGCGGGGCAGGGGCTGCGCGGTCACCCTGGTGCACCCGAAGCCCTACCCGATGGACCGGCAACTCGATGCCGTGGCCGGCCGCCTCCTCGCCGGGAAACTCGACGAGCTGGGCGTGGACCTGCGGCTCGGACGCCGGGCCGTCGCGTATCGGTCGGGCCAACTCACCCTGGAGGGCGGCGAGGTGCTCGGCGCCGACACCCTGCTGCTGTGCGCCGGAGCCGTACCGGAAGTCGGGGTTGCCCGCCGGGCAGGGCTGGCCGTGCGGACCGGCGTGCTGGTCGACGACCGGTTGCGGACCGACGACCCGCGCATCCACGCCATCGGGGACTGTGCGGAGCACGCGGGCGCCGTGCCGCGGCTGATCGCACCGGCCTGGGACCAGGCCGAGACCCTCGCCCGGCTCCTCGTCGGCCACCGGGTGCGCTACCGCGGCACCAGAACCATCATCCGGCTGAAGGCATCCGGCCTCGATGTCGTCTCCCTGGGCTCGCTCGACGACCTCACCGACCCGCACGCCAAGGTCGAAGCGGTGACGCTCTCGGACCCCGCCCGCGGCCGCTACGCCAGACTGGCGCTGGCCGACCAGCGCATCACCGGTGCGGTCGTGGTCGGCTTCCCCGAGGCCGTCGCCTCGGTCACCCGGCTGTACGACCGGGATCTGCCCGTGCCGTCGGACCGGCTCGGGCTCCTGCTGGGAACGGCCGCGGCCGAGCGCCCGGCCCCCGTCGAGCTGCCGGAGGACGCGGTGATCTGCCACTGCAACAACGTCACCAAGGGCGGCCTGCTGCGGGCCTGGCGGGACGGCGCCCGCGAGCTGACGGACATCGCCGAGGCGACCCGCGCGACCACCGGGTGCGGGGGCTGCCGGGACGATGTGCGTCGCATCCGCGACGCGGCGCGCTCCGCCGGCGAGGCGGCGACGGCGGCCGGACGGAGCAGCGGATCATGACCCGCACCCTGGTCGTCGCCGGGCACGGAATGGTCGGCCACCATCTCGTACGCAATCTCCGGTACCGGGACCGCCGGGGCACCTGGCGCGTCGTCATCCTGGCCGAGGAGGCTCATCCCGCCTACAACCGGGTCGCGCTCTCGTCCTATCTGGAGGGCATGAGCGCGAGCGAACTCAGCCTGGCGGACGAGGAGTTCCTGCGCGACCCGATGGTGGACCTGAGGCTGTCCACGGCCGTGACCGGGATCGACCGGCGGGCACGTACGGTGGCTGCCGCCGATTCCACCGTGACCGCATACGACGCGCTGGTGCTGGCGACCGGTTCGCGGCCGTTTCTGCCGCCGGTGCCCGGGCGCGACCTTCCCGGCTGCTTCGTCTACCGCACTTTCGACGACCTCGACGCGATCCGGGCGGCGGCCACGGCGGGCCGGCCCGGCGTCGTGGTCGGCGGCGGCCTGCTCGGCCTGGAGGCCGCCAATGCGCTGCGTCTGCTGGGCATGCGCCCCCACGTCGTCGAGATGGCGCCGCGGCTGATGCCGCTGCAGGTCGACGAAGGGGCGGGGCGGGTCCTCGCCCGGCTCGTCGGAGAGCTCGGCGTACATGTGCACTGCGGCACCGCCATACGGTCCGTCGACGGCGGCCCCGACGGACGGGTGCGCGCCGTCACGCTGGCCGACGGCACCACGCTCGAGACCGATCTCGTGGTCTTCTCCGCCGGAGTCCGCCCCCGGGACGAACTCGCGGGTCCCGC
This sequence comes from Streptomyces sp. 7N604, assembly GCF_052245475.1. Classification (NCBI taxonomy): domain Bacteria; kingdom Bacillati; phylum Actinomycetota; class Actinomycetes; order Kitasatosporales; family Streptomycetaceae; genus Streptomyces; species Streptomyces sp. 7N604. The sequence goes on from NZ_JBQQBX010000028.1 coordinate 117,679, forward strand.
GGGGCTGGAGACGGCCGAACGCGGCGGGTTCCTCGTCGACGAGTACTGCCGCACCCGCGACGAGCACATCTGGGCGGTGGGCGAGTGCGCGGCGGTACGGGGCCGCTGCCACGGGCTGCTCGCGCCCGGCTATCGCATGGCCGAAACCGTCGTGGAGCAGCTGCTGGGAATCGGTGAGAGGCCGTTCCCGGGGGCAGACCTCTCGACCAAGCTCAAACTGCTCGGCGTCGAGGTGGCCAGCTTCGGGGACGTGCACGCCCAGAGCCCTGGCGCGCTGGAGTTCGTCCATGCCGACAACGCCGCGGGCACGTACGCGAAGCTCGTTCTCGGTGAGGACGGGAGGATGCTGCTCGGCGGGGTCCTGGCCGGTGACGCCACCGCGTATCCCGTCCTCCGCGCGCTGGTCGGCCACGAACTCACGGCCCCGCCCGAGCAGTTGCTCTTCACATCGTCACGTGACTGACAGAAGATCCCTCAGCACGCCGCCCATGATGCGGACGCCGTCCTGTGTGAGCAGCGATTCGGCGTGGAACTGCATCGAGGCGAAGCGAGGCCCGCGCAGCGCGTGCACCTCACCCGTCTCCGCATCCCGGCTCACCTCCACCACCCCCACGCCGGCGCAGTCCGCCTTCTCCTCGTGGCACCTGGCGGCGAAGGTGTTGTAGAAGCCGACCCGCTCCCGGGCTCCGAACAGGTCGATCTCCCGCTGCACGCCCTGGTTCGGGACCTTCCTGCGGATGAGGGGGAACCCCAGCCGCAGGCTGAGCACCTGGTGGCTCAGGCAGACAGCCAGGAACGGCCGCCGCTCCGCGAGCAGGGTCTGCACCGCGGTCCGCAGGTGCTCGATCTTGGGGTTCCCGGTCTCGCGCGGGTCTCCGGGCCCCGGCCCCATGACGACGAGGTCGTAGCCCTCGAAGGCGTACGGCTCGTCGAAGCGGCGCACGGTCACCGACAGGCCGAGGGAGCCGAGCTGGTGGCCGATCATCGAGGTGAAGGTGTCCTCGGCGTCGACGACCAGCACCCGGCGGCCGGCCAGCACCGGGTCCGTCCTGACCCGGTCCCGGTCCTCCCCCAGCCAGAAGCCGGCGATGGTGGCGTTGCGTCCCTCCAGGGCGGTCCGGACGCTCGGGTGCTGTGCGAAGCGTTCGGGCCCGCTGTCCTCGAGTGCCGCGAGCAGCCCCGCCGCCTTGGCCCGTGTCTCGGCGACCTCGGAGTCCGGATCGGAGTGCCGGACCAGGGTGGCGCCGACGCCGATCCGCAGCCGTCCGCCGGTGTCGATGTCGGCGGTGCGGATGAGGATGGAGGAGTCCAGGGCCGGGCCTCCGTGCTCGTCGTGGCCGATGAGGGCGATGACCCCGCTGTAGTAGCCGCGGCCTTCGGGCTCGTACCGGGCGATGACCCGGCAGGCGCTCTCCAGCGGGCTGCCGGTGACGGTCGGGGCGAACATCGTCTCGCGCAGGACTTCGCGCGGATCGCGCGTGCTGTGCCCCTCGATGAAGTACTCGGTGTGCGCGAGCCGGGCCATCTCCTTCAGATACGGACCGGTGACCCGGCCTCCGGCGTCGCAGATCCGGGCCATCATCTTGAGCTCCTCGTCGACGACCATGTAGAGCTCGTCGGTCTCCTTGCGGTCGGCGAGGAAGTCCAGTACCTCCGGCAGCGTGGGTCCGGAGGGCGGATAGCGGTAGGTGCCGCTGATGGGGTTCATCACGGCAGTGCCGTCGCGCATGCTGATGTGCCGCTCGGGGGTGGCGCCGACGAACGTCCGTGCTCCGGTGTGGACGATGAACGTCCAGTACGCGCCGGACTCCCGCTCCAGGAGCCGGCGGAAGAACACCAGGGCGCTGTGCGGCGTGTAGTCGCTGATGTCGGCGACGAACGAGCGCCTGATGACGAAGTTCGCGCCTTCTCCCGTACCGATTTCCTCGGCGACGACCCTGCGGACCGTGTCGGCGTACGTGGCGTCGTCCACCTCGAAGTGTCCGCCGGAGAGCCGGATCGAGACGTCGGGAAGCCGGGGGAGGACCTCGGAGAGAGGCAGCGTGGCCTGGCCGGTGACGTTCAGGGCGACCAGCGGCGAGCCGTCGTCCGGGGCGGTGAAGCCGCGCTCGGTGATCTGCTGGTACGGGATGACCGCCAGCACGTCGTGGCGGGGCCCGTCGGTGGACGGGGGCTTCTCCGGCACGGGGATACCGGCCAGCGTGTCCGGCAGGGTCACCTCGCCGACCAGTACGTCCAAGGCTGCCGGGCCGGTTGTCTCGGGACGGTGGAGCAGGGCGAAGGCGGGCGGGCGCGGGCCCAGCACCCGGCCGAGCAGGTCCTGTTCCATGGACTCCCCTTCGGGGGTCCCCGGCGTGCGTGTCATGTGAGGGCTCCCTTGGCGGTGACGACCATGGCGCAGCGCTGCGCCGCGTAGGTGAGGGCCAGCATGTGAAACTCGAGCGAGAAGTCGGCGACGGCGTCGGCGACCAGGAAGGGCTGGATGTCGTAGGTGAACGCGTCGACCGCGGTCATCAGTACGCCGACGTGTGCGTAGACGCCGCAGATGACCAGCTGGTCGCGGCCGTGCTCGCGCATCCGCCGAAGCAGGTCGGACCGGAAGAAGGCGCTGTAGCGCCACTTGGTGAACGTCCAGTCGTCCGGGGCCGGGGCCAGTGGTTCGACGACCTGCCGGTCGACCGGGTCCACCCGCATGCCGGGACCCCAGAAGTCCTTCAGCAGACCGCGCTGTTCACTCGTCATGCCGCCGGGCTGCATGGTGTAGGCCACCGGGACGCCGAGTTCGGTGCAGCGCTCGCGCAGCAGGACGGCGTTCCGTACCAGCTCGTCCTGCGGGCCCTCTGCGGGGATGGGCGCGAGGAAGTAGCGCTGCATGTCGTGGACGAGGAGCACCGCACGATCCGGATCGACGGACCACTGGGCGGTGTTGCCGGGCAGGTCGCCCGCCGACGGCATCGAGTAGGACTGTATGGGGGGTATGCCTGCCATGGCGCTTCTCCCGCTGGATCGGGTCGCTGCTTGTTGTGGACATCGCCGGCATCGCTACACACCGAGGGAGGCTCCGCCGTCGACCGTGAGGTCGTGCAGGGTGATGTGCGAGGCGTGGTCGGAGAGGAGGAAGACGACTGCGTCGGCCACGTCCGAGGGGTCGGCCAGCCGGCCCAGGGGGATGCCCACCTTGAAGGCCTCGGGCCGCCCGTCGATGGTGCGCTGCGGACCCGACTCGTCGTGCCACATGGAGCGGAGCATCGGGGTGACCGTCGATCCCGGGGCCACGACATTGCAGCGGATGCCGTGCCTGGCGACCTCGAGGCCGAGGCACTTGGTGAACATCGAAGCCGCTGCCTTGGAGGCGGCGTACGCGGCCATCTCCGTACGTGGGGTACCGGCGGCGTTGGACGCCACGGTGACGATCGCTCCGCGCTTTCTCGGCACCATCCGGTTGACCACGGCCCGGGACACGTGGAAGACCCCGCCCGCGTTCACCGCGAAGGTGTGGGCCCAGTCCTCGTCGGTGAGCCTGCCGACCTCGCCGAGGCGCAGCACGCCCGCGGCATTGACCAGGAACTCCACCGGGCCCACGCTGCGTTCGACCCGGTCGGCCACGGACTCCGCGTCCGCGCTGCTCGTGACGTCGGCGGGGAACGCCTCGACTCGCAGCCCGTCGGCGGCCAGCTTCTCCGCCGTCTGCTCCAGCCGGTCGGCGTCCCGGTCCACGGCGGCCACCGCCACACCGTGCCCGCCCAGTGCGCGAGCCACCGCCGCACCGATTCCGCCTGCTGCTCCGGTGACCAGAGCGACCTTGTTCTCCATTTCTCGGACCTCCTGACGCGCCGTTAGGGGTGGCGAAGTGACGAATGGCTGCCGCGGCGATTCCGGCCCCGGCTATCCGAGCCAGGCCGAGGCCACCCGGAGCGCTTGGCTCGGATTGAGCCGCGGGTCGCAGAAGCTCGTGTATTTGTCGCCGACATGCTCGACCCCGGACTCGTTGGGGACGCATTCTGTGACATCGTCAGGGGTGGTTTCCAAATGCATTCCGCCGGCCGTGCCGCCCTCAGTCCTGACGGCATTCTGGAATTCGCTGATCTCCCGCTCGATCGCTTCCAGGAAGCGGGTCTTGAATCCATTGGAAAGGGTGACGGTGTTCCCGTGCATGGCGTCGGTGAGCCAGATGACGGGATGCCCCTCGGCACGCGCGGCCGCGACGAGCTTGGGCAGCCGGTCGGCCACGACTCCGGCGCCCATCCGGGCGATGAGGGTGAGCCGCCCCGCCTCGCGCGCGGGATCGAGCCGTTCGCACAGCCCGAGCAGCTCGTCGACCGTCATGCCCGGCCCGACCTTGCACGCCACCGGGTTGACCACCCGGGAGAGCAGGGCGACATGGGCTCCGTCAAGCCGGCGCGTCCGTTCGCCGATCCACGGCCAGTGCGTGGAGGTGAGGACCAGCCGCCCCTCCTCGTCCCGGCGAACCATGGGAAGTTCGTAGTCGAGCAGCAGCGCCTCATGGCTGGTCCACACGGGAGCGTCGATACGCGAGCGCCCGGCCGGGTCCCGCGGGTTCCGCCAGCCCAGGTGTCCCATGACGTCGGCGGCTGCTTGGTAGCAGGTCAGGAGGCGTCCGGGAGCGGGCCGCCTGCTGTCCGGATCGGGCTCGGGGCTGTTGACCATGTGACCGCGGTAGACGGGGAGTTCCGCGCCTCCGACCCGCTCGGTCGGGTTGGAGCGGGGCTTGCCGAACTGGCCCGCGATGCGGCCGGCGCGCACCACCGGCTTGTGGGCGATCATCTTGATCGCGCCCGCCAGCAGGTCCAGCACGGCGGCCTTGCGGGCGACATAGCCGAGGGTGCTTTCCGCCGGGTCCTCGGAGCAGTCTCCCGACTGCACGACCAGGGCTTCCCCGGCGGAGACCCGGGCGAGCTGCGAGAGCAGGGTGCGTACGTCCTCGGCGTCCACGAGACCGGGGGAGGCCGCCAGTTCCTCTCTCACTCGCTGAAGCCGCGACGCATCACCCCACTCGGGCTGCTGCTTGGCCGGTTTCCATCGGATGTCGAGCAGAGCGTTGTCCAACGGTGACTCCTCTGACGAATGGGCGTGAGCCCAGCGGACCCAGGGAAGGCTGGGCCGCAGTGCGGGTTTTTCGTAGCCGGAGCGCTTTCAGCCATCGGCCGAACCGGGGCGATTCCCGATCCTCTGGGGCGGACGGAGCAGCCGCCAACGGCCTTTCTCGCACTTCGTCAAATGACCGGTACTCCATCAGGTCGCGACAGCGGCCAATTTTCGCCAACCTGACATATTCGAGTGAGTCCTGATTAACTCCGCGCAGATTTCTTTATTCTTCTTGTGCTGCCCTATACCACTTCTGGCTCACAGAGGAGTTGCGATCCTTGATGACGGACGGGGCAACACCTGCTCGTGGCTTGGAGCTGGAGCAACTGCTCGCGGAGGGCGTTTCTCCCTGGCTGGACGGCATCCACAGGGGCCTGATCTCCTCCGGCCGCCTCGCTCGCCTCATCGGGGGCAGCGGAATCCGCGGGGCCACCTCGGACCCCGCCCTTCTCGCCCGGGCCGTGGTGCACGATGACGCCTACGGTGAGCAACTGGCGCTCCTGGCGGCCGGCGAGGTCCCCCTCGACGAGGCGGTGCGCGCGCTCTGCGCCCACGACATCCGCTGGGCCTGTGACGAGCTGCGTCAGGTCCGCGAGACGACCCACGGGCTCGACGGCCATGTGTCGATGGACATGGACCCCCGGGCGGCGCACGACGCCGAGTCGACCGTCGCGGAGGCCGAGGAGCTCTCCCGGTCCGTGAACCGGCCGGGTGCACTGGTCAAGATCCCGGCCACCGCGGAGGGGATCGCGGCGGCGTCGGACTGTATCGCTCGCGGCATCGGAGTGCATGTCACGGAGATCTTCTCCGTCCGGCGCTACGGCGAGGTCCTCGACGCGTACGTCGAAGGGCTCGAGCACGCACTGGAAGACGGCCGGAGGCTGCCCGCGATCACCTCGGTGGCTTCGCTGCCCATCGGTCTGCTCGATGCCGAGGTGGACGCCCGGCTGGCCGAATCGGGCACCGCGGCCGCCCATGCGCTGCGCGGCGAGGCAGCGCTCGCCAACGCCCGCTTGTTCTACCGGGCTTACGAGGAGAGCCTCGGCTCCGACCGCTGGCGCGCCCTGAGGGCGGCCGGGGCCCATCCGCAGCGCCTGATGTGGACTGCCACCGCAGCGCCGGATGCGGCCGCTTCGCAGACCCGGTACGTCGACGGGTTCGTCACCTGGGGCACGGTCAACGCGATGTCACTGTGCACGCTCGGCGCGGTCGCCCGCCATGCCGATCTGCAGGGCGACACCCTGATGGGCGGACACCGGGCGGCTCGCGAGGTGCTGGACCGCCTGGAACGGCTCGGCATCCTCTATGACGCGGTCATGCAGAAGCTCGAGGCCGAGTGTGCGGAACGGCGGGCTGCCGCATGGCGGGAGCTCCGCACGGCGGTCGGCGCCCGGCTCCGGCCCACAGACGTCCCTGACCGGTAAGGATGGCAGCTGATTTCACTCCGGTTTCCAACGTGTGGCCCGCAATTTCGAGACACGTGGCTCTCATGTGCGAGCGTTCACCACCGGTGACCAAGAAGCCGAGAATGGGAGGCCATTGTGTCGCAGGAGGAGCGTTCCGGAGCCGGGGCCGACGCACTCGCCGTGCTGGAGCTGCTGTCCGAAGCCGGACCTGCGGACCGTCTCGATACGCCCGTACAGCAGGCTCGAAAGCGAGGTGTCACCGGCGTCGAACTGGAGGCGATGGAATGCGCGAAGCGCTTAGCCTTGGCCATCCACACCCGGCTGTACCGGCGGCAGCAGCGTGAGACAGGCCTTACCAGTCTGGTGGACACCGCACGGGAACTGGCCGCCATGCACGACATGGAGACCGCACTCAAGATCATCACGAGGCGGGCCCGGCTCCTCCTCGGTGTCGACATGTCCTACATCAGCCTCACGGACGAGGAAGACGGAGGCTTCCGTGTGCACGCTTCCGATGGCCACACCTCGGCGCTGAACGTGGGGCTGCGGCTGCCGGCGAGCACGGAGACCGGCAACGTCCTGGCGGCGAATCCCTCACCGTTCTGGACCCCCGACTACCTCGCTGACGAGCGGTTCGAGCACAGCGAAATCGTCGATGAGATGGTCGGGGCCGAAGGTCTCCACGCCGTCATGGCGGTTCCCCTGAGCGACTGCACACAATCGCTCGGCGCACTGTACGTGGCCGATCGGAGGGTGCGTCACTTCACCGCGGACGAGATCGCGTTGCTCAGCACCCTCGGGGACATCGCCGGTGTGGCCATCGAGAGGACCCGGCAGTGGGACCGCATCACCGCCCAGGCGAAAGACCTGCGGCAGAGCGCCTTCCGGTGCGAAGCCGATCTGAGGAGTACCGAGGAGCTCAGCACCATCCACGACCAGCTGATCGAACTGGTACTGAGGGGCGGCGATCTCCGGGCTCTGGCCGAGGAGGTCAGCCAGCGGCTCGACGGCGGCCTGCTGATCTTCGCCGCCAACGGCACCGTCCTCGCAACAGCCGGGGACATACCGGAGCAGGAGGACTCGGCCCTGCTGGTGGCCACGGTGGACGCTCACACCATCGGTGAGCCGGCGCCGGTGCAACTGGACGACGGCATGTGGACCATGCCGGTCGCCACCGGCAACGAGTACCTCGGCACGCTGTTCCTCGACCCCAGCCGCCCGCTCACCGA